>CADBNG010000327.1 GCA_902795985.1 uncultured Lachnospiraceae bacterium | reverse complement strand
TGGCCGAATCGCTTCCGGAAGAAGCCGGCAAAGAGCTGCGGGACGCGGCGGATCGTGTGGTGAAGGCTTTGTATGAAAACCGGGTGCTGCTGGCCGTTGGCTGCGATTCCGGCATTCCGTTTGTTCCGGCGGGAGAGTCGCTGCACGATGAGCTGCAGTGCCTGGCGGACATCGGGATCCCGGCATCGGAGATCCTGCATATGGCAACGCTGGGAAATGCCGGAATTCTGGGACTGGACGCAGCGGTCGGCAGCATTGAACCCGGCAAAGAAGCGGACCTGATCCTTCTGGGAGCGGACCCCCTGGAGAAAATCAGCAATACAAAAGAAATCCGGCTGGTCCTGCTGCGCGGGAAAGTGGTGCGGGACGAAATGGAATAAAACCCCTGCAGAAACCGGGATGCCCCGGCTTTCCGATTACCGGCTTGAAAAAGCCCTGCGCTTTCTGTACAATTTCGTTGGACACTGCAGGGGGGAGAGGTTGAAATGAAACAAAGGGAATCAAAATACGAGCTGCTGCGTTTTGTGGCGATCGTTTTTATTACGCTGAACCATATCAACACCTACTGCGACGTCCGGGCAATAGGGATTTCTCATCCGTTCAATTTATTCCTTTCTTTGCTGTTCGGCGCGGGAGGAAAATTCGGCTGCAATGTTTTTCTGCTGATCTCCGCCTGGTTCCTGGCAAAAAAGAACGGCCGGCCGGTGGCGCTGATCCGGATCTTCTGTCAGGTGATGTTTTATCTTTTCCTGCTGGACGCGGTCTGGCTGGTCATTACCCGGGAGGGACTGACGCTGCACAGGCTTCTGGTCCAGCTGGCAAAAACCCTGACCGGAGGTCATTACTGGTACGCGTTCGCCTATTTCATTTTCCTTCTTGCCGTTCCTGTTCTCCGGTCATTTATGGACCGGATCCGGCATCCGAAAGCGTTCCTCCTGATTGCGGGTCTGCTGATCTGTGTGCTGCCCACCTTCACCATGGATTATCTTCTGATCCCGGGACGCGCGGGCGCTCTTTGCCACAGGATCTTCAGCATACTCATGTATGACAACGTCGTCTGGTTCCTGTTTGTCTTCTGCCTTATTTATTATGTCCGGAGCAGGGGAAAACTGCCGAAGATCTCTGCAGCCGCATCCGCGGTTCTCTTTGCGGCTTCCTATGTGATCATGGTCTTCATTATATATAAGGTATATTTGGCGGGTGCCGCGCAGACAGGCGCGCTGGCGGAACGGATCGCTTCGAATTATTACTGGCTCCGCAACGGCTATTCCCTGCTTTGCTTCATTTCGTCCGCGGCGCTGTTCGGATGGCTGCATCAGGTGAATGTGCGTTTCAGCCCGCTTATCAACCGGCTCGGCGCCTATACCTTCGGCATGTATCTGCTCCAGACCCATCCGCTGATGAAGGAAGTGTTTTACAACGGGATTTTTGATTTTCCGTCGATCTATGAAAACCGGCTGCCCATCGTCTATTTCCTGACCGGCTGCCTACTGCTTCTCATTATTGTCCTGATCGGATGCGCGATCGAGGTTGTCCGGTCGGCGCTGGAAAGGCGGCTGCTGGGCCTTGGAATGGTGACCCGGGTTGTCGGCGTGATCGAGCGGTGCCTGAACGGGATTTATTCTTTTGCGGACCGGGTTCTGGCCGGGATATTCCGCGCCTGAATACAAGAAGACTTCCGCGGGCTGCCCGGCCCGGATATTCCGCCCCTGAAGACAAAAAGACTTCGGGCTGCCCGGCCGGGATATTCCGCCCCTGAATACAAAAAGACTTCGGGCTGCCCGGCCCGGAGCCCCGACGAAAAAAAGACTGCCGCAGCTTTTGCTGCAGCAGCCTTTTATAAGTAGCGAGAGGGGGATTCGAACCCTCGACACTACGGGTATGAACCGTATGCTCTAGCCAACTGAGCTATCTCGCCAGGTTGCGGATGTCTGGGGAACAGGTCTTTGACGACCGGCCTTCTTCCAAACCGCCATGTTATTTTAGTATCCCCCTCATCTTTTGTCAATACTTTCCAAAAAAAATTTAAAAAAACCTTGCATCTTCCGATACAGGATGCTAAAATGTACTCCGTGCCTTTGCGCACATGTGTATTTGCTGACCCACAAATACGCGAAGGATCCGCCCGGAAAACAGCGAAAAAAAGCGCTTAAAACCCCGGAAACAGGCCGGGAAACAGGCGGTGACAAGTAACCTGTCGACATGCATCAGGAAAGGAGGATTCACATGAAGGTAAGATCTTCAGTAAAGCCGATCTGCGACAAATGCAAAGTCATTAAGAGAAAAGGCAGCATCCGCATCATTTGTGAGAATCCGAAACACAAGCAGCGCCAGGGATAATCCCTCATTCCCGCACTGTTTGAACCGGATGCCGTTCATCGCGTACCTCAAACGATCAGGGTGGCTCCCTGCAGAGAATGGCATCACCCCAATACCATAAAGAAGAAAACGAAGTCCTGTTCCGGCACTGAGTCCGGTGAATCTTCGGAAACCCCCTCCTTTATAGTATTACTTAATACTCCTTCTTCCGTCAATGAAGGAGAAAGGCCGCAATACCGGCGGCTGGATGCAGCCGGACTGCATCCCAATTAGGCTAGTAACTTTAAATCAGAAGGAAGCAGCGCTTTCTTCGGCGCCGCGGACCCGCGGCGGAATCCCCCGGAGCAAAACGGGGGCAGAACAGAAAAATGGAGGAAAACCATGGCTCGTATAGCTGGTGTAGATTTACCGAGAGACAAGCGCGTGGAGATAGGACTTACCTATATCTACGGAATCGGAAGAACCTCTTCCAACCGTATTCTGGCCGAAGCCGGAGTTAATCCGGATACCAGAGTCCGGGATCTGACGGACGATGAAGTCCGCAGAATCGCAACCGTTATCGATGAGACCCAGATGGTGGAAGGTGATCTCCGCCGTGAAGTCGCGATGAACATCAAGCGCCTTCAGGAGATCGGATGCTACAGAGGCATCCGCCACAGGAAGGGCCTGCCGGTCCGCGGACAGAAGACCAAGACCAATGCCCGCACCAGAAAAGGACCGAAACGGACCGTTGCCAACAAGAAGAAGTAATTGATTTCAGGACATTAATTTCAAGAAAGTGAAGGTACGTTTGTAATATGGCGAAAGCAACAAAAAGAACGACCAAACGTCGTGTGAAGAAAAACGTTGAGCGCGGCCAGGCACATATCCAGTCTTCATTCAATAATACGATCGTAACACTGACGGATACCGAAGGCAACGCGCTTTCATGGGCATCTGCCGGCGGCCTCGGCTTCCGCGGATCCAGAAAATCGACTCCTTATGCGGCTCAGATGGCTGCGGAGACCGCGACGAAAGCGGCCCTCATCCATGGCCTTAAGAGCGTAGATGTTTTTGTTAAGGGACCCGGCTCAGGACGTGAAGCGGCAATCCGTGCCCTTTCCGCCAACGGTCTCCAGGTAACAAGTATCCGTGACGTGACACCGGTTCCGCACAACGGGTGCCGCCCGCCGAAACGCAGAAGAGTCTGATAAAGGAGGAGCTAAGCAATGGCAGTTGATAAAACACCCGTACTGAAAAGATGCCGGTCCCTGGGACTGGACCCCGTCTATCTGGGGATCGATAAGAAATCCAACCGTGAGCTCAGAAGAAGCGGACGCAAAATGTCCGAATATGCTCTGCAGCTTCGTGAGAAACAGAAAGCGAAATTCATCTACGGCGTACTGGAGAAGCCCTTCCGCAATTACTATCAGAAGGCCGACCGTATGCCCGGACAGACCGGTGAAAACCTGATGTCCATGCTGGAGTGCCGTCTGGACAACGTCATCTTCCGTCTCGGCTTTGCCAGAACGAGAAAAGAAGCCCGCCAGATCGTGGACCACAAGTTCGTGCTGGTAAACGGCAAGCAGGTCAACATCCCCTCCTACCAGGTGAAGGCCGGTGACGTGATCTCCATCAAGGAAAAGAAGAGAGACGCGCAGCGCTGCAAAGACATTCTGGAAGTGACCGGCGACCGCGCGGTTCCCGCATGGCTCGAGTGCAACCAGGAAGCTCTGGAAGGAACCGTTAAGGAAATTCCGGCAAGAGACCTGATCGACGTTCCGGTTAACGAGATGCTTATCGTCGAGTTGTATTCCAAATAATTGTCTCCCATAAAAGGAGGAATCACAGTGTTCGATTTTAACAAGCCGAAAATTGAAATGACCAATGTTTCCGACGACGGAAGGCACGCAACGTTCGTCGTTGAGCCTCTGGAGCGGGGATACGGCACCACCCTCGGCAACTCCCTTCGCCGGATCATGCTTTCCTCCCTTCCGGGCTGCGCAGTCAGCCAGGCAAAGATCGAGGGCGTCCTGCATGAGTTCAGCACCATTAAGGGTGTGAAAGAGGATGTCACGGAAATCATCATGAACCTGAAGAGCCTCGTTGTCCGCGACAACAGCGAAGACGGCGCTCCGAAGAAGGGCTACATCGATTTCACGGGAGACGGTGTGGTTACCGGCGCGGACATCAATGTGGATTCGGATCTTGAGATCATCAATAAGGATCAGGTGATTGCCACCTTAAGCGGCGGCGGAGAGACCCATCTCTATATCGACCTGACCTTTACCACCGGCCGCGGATATGTGGCGGCGGATAAAGCCAAGTCCGAAGATACGGCGATCGGCGTCATCGCGATGGACGCGATGTATACTCCGGTGGAACGTGTCAACCTTAATGTGGAAGACACCCGTGTGGGCCAGGTCACCGACTTTGACAAACTGACCCTCGACGTCACCACCAACGGTTCTCTGACTCCGGACGACGCAGTCAGCCTGGCTGCCAAAGTCCTGAGCGAGCATCTGAAGCTGTTTATCGATCTTTCCGAGCATGCAAAGCAGGCGGAAGTCATGATCGAGAAGGAAGACGACGAGAAGGAAAAGATCCTCGAGATGAACATCGATGAACTCGAGCTTTCCGTCCGCTCCTTCAACTGCTTAAAGAGAGCCGGAATCAATACGGTCGAAGAACTCTGCTCCAAGACCTCTGCCGAGATGATGAAGGTCCGCAACCTGGGCCGCAAATCCCTCGACGAAGTCCTCGGAAAGCTCTCCGAGCTGGGCCTGTCCTTAAGCCAGGGCGACGAGACCGTCTGAGAAACATGAAACTGTGGGGAACCCCGGGAGATCCCGGAACGCCCCGTACGGGACTCCTCCGGCGCCGGCCGGAGGCAGATACGGCAGCGGCAGGTAAGACCGAAGCAGCACTGCGCGCCGATGAAATGGAGGAATAAAAAATGTCCGGATACAGAAAGTTAAGCAGAACCGCCGATCAGAGAAAGGCCCTTCTTCGCGGCCAGGTCACCGCTCTGCTTTATTACGGAAAGATCCGCACCACGGAAAGCAAAGCAAAAGAAATCCGCCGCATCGCGGAGAAGTTCATCGCGATGGCCGTCCGCGAGCGTGACGAGTACGATGAAGTGACCGTTACCGCAAAGGTTCCGCGCAAGGACAAGGACGGAAAGAGAGTCAAGGCTGTTGTTGACGGCAAAAAGGTCACCCAGTACGACGAAGTCGAGAAGAAGATCAAAAAGGATCGTCCCGGCCGTCTGCATGCCCGCCGCCAGATGATGAGCTATTTCTATCCGGTGAAGGAAGTTCCGGAGAGCGGAAAGGGCCGTAAGAGAAAGACCAAAGAGATCGATATGGCCCAGAAGATGTTCGACGAGATCGCTCCGAAGTACGCGAGCCGCAACGGCGGATACACCCGCATCACCAAGATCGGACCGCGTAAGGGCGATGCCGCGATGGAAGTTCTCATCGAGCTGGTCTGATATCGTTAAAACAGCAAACAAAAACCGGTGCCGTCTGGCGCCGGTTTTTTGCTGTCTGGGAAGTCCCTCGGATCAAAGGGGATCAAAGGGGACAGTCCCCTTCGTCCCCCCTTTGATCCGCGGATGGCGGCGGCCCCTTCGCTTATTCCTGATGAAACAGGTCTTCGGCTTTTTCGGAAAAATACCGGATCACTTCGTTGACGAAGACGTTCATGACCGGAGACGTGTTATTGTTCAGGTAGACGAACTGGATCGGCAGCGTGCGGTTCAGTGAAAGATATTCATAGGTCGAATTGGACAGGCAGGACTCCCAGGCATCCACCAGCGTCACGCCTTTTCCGAGGGCGGTCTGCAGCAGGGCTTCCTGGAGGGAAATCATTTTTGTGAGCTTCGCGTTAAAATGCATTTTTCGGAGCTCTTTTTCGTAAAAACGGGACAGAATTCTTCCGGCGGGCGTATCCACCGTCAGAAAATCAGCGTCCAGAAAATCTTCCGGCCTGTTTTTTTCTTCCGGAATCGGTGATTCTTTTGCATAAACAAACCCGATATCCAGTTCCGTAAACGGAGAAAAAGAAACGTCATTATAATAAGTCGGTTCAACGTCATACACGATGGCGGCGTCGATCGTCCCGTTCTGCAGCATCGGAATGGGGCCGCAGGTCTCGAAACCGACGATTTCAAGTTCGATTTCCGGAAACCGCTTTTCAAGGAAACGGTTCATTTTCAGGGCAAAATTCCGGGGATTCCAGGTGGGGCGGCAGCCCAGGCGGATTTTTCCTCCGGCCAGAGTGTCGATGTGCTTCAGGTCATTGAGAACCGCTTCCCGTTCCTGCTTCTGATGCACCAGGAGATTGCGGATCAGCTCACCGGCAACGGTCAGATGGATATTGTTTTTATCCCGGACAAAAAGCTCGGCCCCGATTTCTTCTTCCAGCGCGGCAATGTGTTTGCTGACAGCCGACTGCGAGACGTACAGGCGGACGGCCGCTTTTGAAAAGCTCTGTGTATCGGCGACCTGGAGGAAGCAGGATATCTGTGTTTCGGTCATAATCGGTTCTCCTGTGTATCGGCCGGCAGACGCGGACGATTTGTGTGCGAAGAGGATGAAACCGGGTCTTTTGACCCGTCGCTTTATTATATCTTCTGAAGAAAAATCCATCAACTGCCCGGTTCATTACACGCCGGAAGTCACGCCGTTACCCCGCATAATGCCGACGCCCCGGATCAAAGGGGACTGTCCCCTTTGATTCCCAAACAGGCCAGAGCAGGAACCGGTTCTCTCTGCCGGAAACGGAGTGCGTATCTTTTGCTTGATTATTTTTTCATAGCGCCGGTGAATTTTTTTACATTGGTGATTTACTGCGGGGGAACGTATAATAAATAATGATTAATCACAGTATGAAGAAGACCTGGAAACAGAAAGCATGAATCACTATCATCACAGACTGCTTCGAGTCATAATCGGTTTTTTTACAGCGATGGCTTCCGGCGTATTGCTGACCTGGTCCTATTACCGGGAACCGCTTCTGAATCTTTTTCCGAGCTGGACAACCAGCGATCTCTCCCTGATTTTCAGCGTTCATAATATAACGGTTTCGGTGGTTATGGCCGTCAGCGGTTTTATTGTCAGCAGGATTTCCTCACGAAAGATCTATACGATCGCGGCTGTCTTGTTCCTGGTCGGTCTGGGGGGCTTTTATTTCCTGCCTGCGGACAGACCGGAAGCGGCCTATATCATCGCATTTATCCTTTACGCGTTTCTGGCGCCGGCCGGCTGCGCGCTTTCCTGTCTCCTGAACTATTCGGTGTTCCCGGCGTGGTATCCGGAACGTTCCGGCCTGGTCAGCGGGCTGATGGTCACGGCTTTTAATACGAGCGCCCTTGTCTGCGGCGCGATCGCCGGCGCGTTGATTCCCGGCTTCGGGATCCGTACGGCGCTGCTGGCAACCGGCATCATCGTCTGTGCCGCCACCTTGATCTCGGTTCCTCTGGGCGTCCTTCCCAGGGCGGACCAGAAACTCCCGCCGCCGCCGCTTCGGGAAGAGAATCAGAACGAGCGGGATTATACGACCCGGGAAATGCTGAAGACTCCTTCCTACTGGACGGTTTTTGTTTTCCATACGCTGATCTTCTCCGTAGGGCTGATCCTGGCGGATCATGCGGCCGGGATCGCAAGATATTTCGGCGCGGCGGCATTGTTCGGTCTTCTTTTCGCGCCGGCCAAGGGGATTTCCTGCCTGGTGATCGGCTGGATCATGGACAGGAAATCAACCGTCGCGGCCATGCTGTTTATTGATGTGGTCGTCATGGGTTCGGCAGGACTGCTCATCTTCGCGGCCTCGGCATCGTCGATGATCCTGATCCTGGTCGGACTGATCATTCTGGGGTTCGGCATCGGCGGAGCCACGACCATTAAAACGGCGGCGATCCGCTTCCTGTTCGGGAGCCGGAATTTCCAGCAGAATTTCGGCATTACCAATATCAATATTGTTTTATCTTCAGCAGTCGTTTTTCTTGCCAGCAAGATCATAGAAGCGACCGGAGGCACCTACAACGGTGTTTTTATCCTGATCCTCTGCCTTGCGGTGCTTGCCCTTCTCTGTACGGCGGCCCTGCATTTTCTTATTAAAAGGGAGGATCGTACCGCGGTGTAAAACAAAAAACAATTATTATGATATTATAGAGATACAGAGCGTATCCCGGAAACAGAACATCTGACAGAGAAAAAACAACAGATAATCCATATATAACTGAAGGGATAGGAGGGTACATATGGAGAGACACAAAATTGATATCCGGGCAGACCGGATATCCACCAAGGCCTGCAGCCTGATGGGCCCGAGAAGCGGCCTGCCGTCCACCGTCGAGACGGACAAGGACGGCAAGATCACCAGGATACGCCCGTTCAATTACGATGGAGTGATTGAATGGGACAAGAAAAACCCGTGGCGTTTGGAGGCAAGGGGATCCTCGCTGGAGGCCCCGCATCATTCGCTGCCGGCTTCCTATTATCTTGCTTACAAAAAGCGTATTTATTCCAGGAACCGGGTCCGTTATCCGCTGAAGCGCGTGGACTGGGATCCGAACGGCGACCGTCATCCCGAGACCCGGGGCAAGAGCAAATACGTCCGCATCTCCTGGGATGAGGCCGCACAGCTGATCGCCGATGAACTCCTGCGGATCAAGGAAAAATACGGCATGTCCGCCGTGCTTTCGGAAGCCGATATGCACGGTGAAGGCAAACATGTCGCGCCCTGCCACGGCTGCGCGAACCGTCTGCTGTCGCTTCTCGGCGGCTATACGATCCAGATGAGAAACATGGACTCCTGGGAAGGATGGTCCTGGGGCTCCAAGAACGTATGGGGATGCGAAGCGGTCGGAGAAATGCAGCCGTCCGCCAACCTGATTCCGGATATCGCGAAGAATACGGAACAGATCTTTTTCTGGGCCGCGGACGCGGAGACCACCGCGGTGGGATTCAGCGGATACATGTCCAGCCGTGTCGGCCAGTGGCTGCACAGCCTCGGCATCCGCTTTGTCTACGTGGATCCGGCCCTGAATTTCCAGGCCTGCTACCTGGCGGATAAATGGATCCCGGTCCTTCCGAACACCGATGCCGCGCTTTATCTGGGCATCATTTATGTCTGGCTGACCGAAGGGCTGTACGATAAAGAATACGTTAAAACCCATGCGGTCGGCACCGAACCGTTCTTTGACTATGTCCTGGGCAAAGAGGACGGCATTCCGAAGACGCCCGCCTGGGCATCCGAAAAGTGCGGCGTGAAAGAATGGACCATCAAGGCAATGGCCAGAGAATGGCACCGGCTCGTGACCACCGTCTGCATCGGCAACGGCGGCCCCGGCATCCGCGGACCGTATTCCACCGAACCGGCGCGTCTGCAGTCCATCTGCCTCGGCATGCAGGGCCTTGGCAAGCCCGGACGTCATCAGTCCAAGGTGCTGGAATGGAACCTGCACTGCGACACCTTCCCGCTTCCCTATCAGGGAGACAAGGTTCCCTATGTCCCGAAGAGGGCCGAGCAGGTGCGTCATCCGGAAGCGCCGGAATGGATCCAGCAGATCAAGGATCTGGGGATCTGGGAAACGGTGAAGTCAAAGGCGGTCGGCCGTTTCAAGCATGATCCGGAGTATACAGACCGGTATCCGGATCTGGAAGAGATCGTACGGCCGATGGAGAAGGGACCGATGCAGTCGATCCCGAGATGCCTTGTTCACAACGCGATCCTGGACGGAAAAGCCGACTGGTACGGCCTGTATTCCTTCTGCGGACCGGCGGAAGAGCAGTGGGCGCATCTGGAATTCCCTGCCAAGGGATGTTCACCCATCCATATGATCTGGACGGATTCCCCCTGTATGGTCACCTGCTGGAACGACGGCTTCCACTTCGCGAAAGCCGCGAGGAGCGAGGCGATCGAATGTATCGTCGCCCAGCATCCCTGGCTGGAAAATGACTGCTATTTCGCGGACATCATCCTGCCGGTGCAGACCAAATTCGAGATGGAC
>CADBNG010000326.1 GCA_902795985.1 uncultured Lachnospiraceae bacterium | reverse complement strand
CGATACATATTTTACAGGACAGGCGATGGTTTGTTCAATATAAGAAACGTAATTCTGTGCTTCTTTCGGCAGTTCCTCCCAGGTTTTAGCCCCGGAAATATCACATTGCCAGCCGTCCATGTATTCCACCACCGGTTCCGCCTCATACAAAAGCGCCGGAAACGGGAATTCATCTGCCGGACGGCCGTCGATGCGGTAACGGACGCATACCGGAATTTTTTCCATATAGCTTAATACGTCCAGCTTTGTCAGCGCGATGCAGGAGGCTCCCTGAACCTGAACCCCGTACCGGGTCGCCACCAGATCGATCGGGCCGACACGCCGTGGACGGCCGGTTTTCGCTCCGAACTCCGACCCTGCAGTCCGCAGTTTTTCCGCCTCTTCGCCGAACATTTCACAGACGAACGGGCCTTCGCCCACGCAGGTGGAATAAGCCTTAACCACGCCGATCACTTCATCGATCCGCGCACCGGGAAGCCCGCTCCCCACCGGCGCATAGGCTGCAATGGCATTGGAACTGGTTGTATAGGGGTAAATCCCGTAATCCAGGTCCCGCAGCGCCCCCAGCTGGGCTTCAAACAGAATCCGCTTGTTTTCCTTCTGCGCCTTCCGCAGAAGCGCGCCGGTATCACAGATATAGGGTTTGATGCGCTCCCCGTATTCATGGACCCAGTCCATCAGCTCCTTCTCCGTGACAGCGGGAGCTTTGTAAACTTCTGTCAGTATCAGGTTTTTCCACTCCATCAGCTCAAGCAGATGGGCTTTCAACCGCTCCGGATAGAAGAATTCGCCGGCCATTACCGTTTTTTTCTGGTATTTATCCGAATAAAACGGGGCAATTCCCTGTTTCGTGGAGCCATACTTTTTATCTGCCAGCCGGTTCTCTTCCAGTTCGTCCAGCAGGCGGTGCCACGGCAGAAGGATCGAAGCACGGTCACTGATCTTCAGCCGGTCCGGTGTGACCGGGATTCCCCTGTCCGCCAGCGTATCGATCTCGGCGCACAGATTCTCCGGGTCCAGCGCAACCCCGTTGCCGAGTATATTGATGATATCCGGATGAAAAATACCCGACGGAAGAAGATGCAGCGCGAACTTTCCAAACTCATTGACCACCGTATGGCCGGCATTTCCGCCGCCCTGATACCGCACTACGATATCGTAATCTCCGGTGATATAATCAACCATCCGGCCTTTTCCTTCATCTCCCCAGTTGATTCCTACAATAGCGCAATTCGACAAAGTCACAGCCTCCTTTTCTTATCTAAAAGAGGCTGCCTCTATGACAGCCTCATGGATGTTCGATTATTTTGTCAGTTTTGAAGCCGCTTCCCGGTCCAGGAAAACGTAAACCTCCGGATGGTCCTGCAGGATCGACGCCGGGCAGTCCGTGGTCTTTTCCCCTTCGATCATTCCGGCCACCGCGTCCGCCTTATTGGCGCCGGTTGCGATGAGAATGATCTTTTTCGCCCGCATGATGCTGGCCAGGCCCATGGTAACCGCGCTCTTCGGCACCTGATCCAGATCACCGTCAAAGAAGCGGGCATTGTCCTGCCGGGTCTGCTCCGTCAGTTCCATTATATGGGTCACGCTGTCAAAAGGACAGCCGGGCTCGTTGAACGCAATGTGGCCGTCGCTGCCGATGCCAAGAACCTGAACGTCCACCGTATGTTTTGCCAATTCGGCTTCATAGGCTTCGCAGTCCGCTGCCGGATCTTCTCCGCACCCCAGCGGCACATGGACGTTTTCTTCAGGAATGCCGATCTCATTAAAAAGATTCTGGTGCATGAAGGTCCAGTAACTCTCCCGATGATCCCGGGGCAGTCCGATATACTCATCCAGGTTAAAGGTAAGGATATCTTTATAATCCGTACCGTTCTCCTTATGGTCCCGGATCATTTCCTGATACAGGCCGACCGGGGAAGATCCGGTGGCAAGTCCCAGAACCGGCGCCCTGTCCCCGGAAAGCACTTCTTTCATTACCTTGAACGCTTCGCGGGATACTTCCTCATAGGTATCTCTGATCACTACATGAAACATTTCCGTCATCTCCTTCTGCAATCATTATTGTCGACAGAAAAGCCTTCCGTCCGGGTGTTATCCGTCAATATGGCCTTTTGCCCGGATCACTTCGATCACGCTGTCCACATATTTCTCGCATATCTCATCGGATCCGGCTTCCACCATCACACGGATAACCGGCTCCGTGCCGCTCTCCCGCACCAGGATTCTTCCTTCGTTGCCCAGTTCTTCTGCCGCTTTTTCTACAGCTGCCTGTACGTCCGGGTCATTCTGCGCCTTCGGTTTGGAAAGCACACGGACGTTTTTCAGAACCTGCGGGTAGAACACGACCGGTGCGGCCAGTTCGCTTAAGGGTTTGCCGCGGGCGATCAGCACTTCCATCATTTTAATGGAGGTCAGGATGCCGTCTCCCGTCTTGGCGTATTTTGTAAAGATGATATGGCCGCTCTGCTCTCCGCCGATGCGGTTGCCGGTCTCGACCATGTTCTCATAAACGTATTTATCGCCGACTTTGGTCTTGTCATACTCAATGCCGACTTTATCCAGGGCTTTATACAGACCGAAATTGGACATGACGGTGGTCACGACCTTATTGTTCACGAGCTTTCCGCGCTCTTTCATGTACAGTCCGTAGATATAAAGGATATGATCCCCGGTAACGACGTTTCCCTTTTCATCCACACAGAGGCAGCGGTCCGCGTCTCCGTCATAGGCAAAACCGATGTCCAGTCCGTTCTCAACGACATGCTTCTGAAGCTGTTCGATATGGGTTGATCCGCAGTCTGTATTGATGTTCAGGCCATTGGGTTCGTTATTGATCACATAGGTCCTGGCTCCGAGAGCGTCAAAAACGCCCTTTGCGATGGACCAGGCGGCTCCGTTCGCCACATCCAGGCCGACCTTCATGCCGCTGAAGGAAAATCGGGAAAGAGAGATCAGATATCCTATATAACGGTTCCGGCCGGCGACGTAATCCACCGTGCAGCCGATGTCTTCTTTCCGGGCAAGGGGAATCTCTTCGATATCGCCGTCGATATAGGCTTCCACCTGAAGGATCGTCTCCTCGTCCATCTTTTCGCCGTTGGAATTCATCAGCTTGATTCCGTTGTCGTAATACGGATTGTGCGATGCGGAAATCATGATGCCGCAGTCAAAGCCGTCCGTCCGGGTGATATACGAGACGCTCGGCGTCGTCGTAACATGCATGATATAGGCATCCGCTCCGGAAGCGGTCAGCCCGGCGCACAGCGCATATTCAAACATATAGCTGGATCTTCTCGTGTCCTTGCCGATCACGATCCTGGCTTTTTTCTCCAGCCGTTTTCCGTAGTACCAGCCAAGAAACCGCCCGATTTTAACCGCGTGGTCAAAGGTCAGATTGACGTTGGCCTCCCCACGGAATCCGTCTGTTCCAAAATATTTCCCCATAGTGCTCCCCTTTCAAGCAGTTATTCCGTGATCGGAGCGATGGTACCGTTCACTTTCCAGATGCTGTCCGACGGAACCACGCCGCGGACGCAGGAGGTGGGATAGACCCGGCAGTTTCTGCCGATCACGGTTCCCGGATTCAGGACGGCGTTGCAGCCGACCTCCACATGGTCCCCCAGCATCGCCCCGAATTTCTTCAGCCCGGTAACGATTTCTTCCTCGGGTGCGTGAACAATTACCAGCTCCTTGTCCGATTTCACATTCGAAGTAATGGAGCCCGCTCCCATATGGGCATAATATCCGAGAATGGAATCGCCCACGTAATTATAATGCGGGGTCTGGACATGGTCAAACAGAATCACGTTTTTCAGTTCAACGCTGTTTCCCACGACACAGTCCTCTCCCACCAGGGCGGAACCCCGGACAAACGCGCAGTGCCGCACTTCCGTACGCGGCCCGATAATGCAGGGGGCTCCCAGATAGGCCGAAGGAAAAACCTTTGCCGTTTTATGGACCCAGACGTGTTCCGAGACCTCCTCGTATTCCTCCGGATCCAGCCCGGGTCCCAGAGTCAGAATCAGTTCCTTGATTCCCGCCAGAGCTTCCCAGGGATAAATGAACTGCTGCAGATACTCCTTCGCCATCGTATGTTCCAGATCGTACAGTTCACTGATCTTATACAAAATTGATTCCTCCCCTTGCTTGTATTCTTCAGCAAAAAAACATATCGATTGATTTTATCTTTTTTTGCATGGGAATTCAAGAGGCATTCTGCAAAAATGACGGAATATAAGAATAAAGATTCAGAATTTCCGGATTTTTGACCTTTTGCAGTAAATAATTGCATGAATTCCCGCCGACACATTCAGGAATTCCAGGATTTTTTCATCATTGTCCGGTTTTCACAAAAGGCGCGGACCGGATGACGCGGCAAAAGGGTATCAGGGAACAGGGACAGGCCGGCAGAAAGGCCTTTGCCCGAACCGGAAAACGGACTGCTTCCCATTCCGGTCCAGCAGTCCGTCCGTTTCTCTTTATTAAGGAATCGACACCGTTTATTCTTCCTCTCCCCCGATCGAATCCGTAACCGGTACCGACACTTTCCGCTGATAGCAGGAGAAAATCCTTTCGACCTCTTCTTTCTCCGGCGGCCGGGTAAAGGCGCTTACAACCGGAACGATGACCAGGCCGGCCAGCATGCAGAACGCGCCGGCATTGATCGGCGACTGCAGGAGCGGCGGAAAGGATCCGCGGATCAGGATGTTCAGAATCATAACAACCGTGGAGAACAGAAAGCTTGCCGCGCAGGCCGCCTTGGTGGTCCGTTTCCAGTACAGTCCGTACAGGAAAGGCGCCAGGAACGCGCCGGCGAGGGCTCCCCAGGATACGCCCATCAGCTGGGCGATAAAGGACACATTGGAATTGTACTGGACAATCGCGATAATGGAGGAAATCACGATAAATACGGCGACCAGGATCCGGATCAGCAGAAGCTGTTCCCGCTCTTTCATATCCTTTTTCACGGTCTCTTTAATAAAGTCCAGTGTCAGCGTAGAGCTGGACGTCATAACCAGCGACGACAGCGTGGACATGGAAGCGGAAAGGACCAGCACGACAACCACGGCAATCAGCAGCGCCGGAAGATCCGAAAGCATCGCGGGGATGATGGCGTCATAGCCTTCCGCGGCAATATCCACGCGATCGGAAAACAGACGTCCGAATCCGCCGAGGAAATAGCAGCCGCCGGCGATAACAACCGCGAAAAGCGTGGATATGATGGTTCCCTTGCCGATCGCTTTCTCGCTTTTAATCGCATAAAACTTCTGCACCATCTGCGGAAGTCCCCAGGTACCCAAAGAGGTCAGGATGACCACTCCGAGAAGGTTTACCGGATCCGGTCCGAAGAAGGAAGCGAAAATGCCCGGGGTTTCCGAAACCGCAGAGTCGCTGACGCGCGCCAGTGAATCCATCGCTCCCATCAGTCCTCCCTGGTTCCGGATTACTACGATAATCACGGCGCTGATGCCGATCAGCATAATCAGTCCCTGAATAAAGTCGTTGATTGCGGTCGCCATATACCCGCCGGCGATTACATAGATCGCCGTCAGAATCGCCATAACGATCACGCATACCTCATAGTCAATATTGAAAGCCATTCCGAACAGCCGGGAAAGGCCATTGTACAAAGAAGCGGTATAAGGGATCAGGAATACAAAGATAATCGCGGACGCGGCGATTTTTAACGGCCTGCTGCCAAAACGTTCGCCGAAAAACTGGGGCATGGTCGCGGAATCCAGATGCTGGGTCATAATGCGGGTCCGGCGTCCCAGAATCGCCCAGGCCATTAAGGAACCGATTACCGCGTTTCCCAGGCCCGCCCATGTTGCGGCGATACCGTATTTCCAGCCGAACTGACCGGCGTAGCCCACAAATACAACGGCGGAGAAATAGGATGTACCGAACGCGAACGCCGAAAGCCACGGTCCCACATTCCGTCCTCCCAGGACGAATCCGTTCACATCCGTGGCGTGCCGACGGCAGTAAATGCCTACGCCGACGAGAACACCGAAAAAAGCCACCAGAATAATAATTTTGATTACAAGGTCCAGCATGAGTCTATCTCCCTTTGCTCCGGTATGATATCCGGAATGAATGATGCGTCACTTTAGCGCATAAAAGCGTTAAAGTATATGTCGGGCTAGACTTTAGCACATAAAAGTGTTAAAGTCAATGCCTTTCGTCATAAAAATATAATGACCGGCACTTTGCCGCAGACAGGAAAAAGCGCTGCGGATTCCGCAGCAGCTTTTTCAATGCATGGAACGGCTTTTTGTCCGGGATCTGTTTACCGCCGGATCAGGGGCCGGATTCTCCCGGCCACAAGATAAGCCAGAACCACGGAAAGGATATCCTTCGGAAGGTACGGCAGTGAAACCAGCAGGAGCGAAGCCCCGAAACCGGTGCCGGATAATGCGGAAAACTGGATCACGCCGCACAGATGGCAGACCAGCAGTCCGAGAATCCCGGCCGCAATCCGGACGGGCACTCTTTTCTGCCGCATCGAAAAAGACGCGATCACGCAGAACAGAAGAAAGCCCCAGAGAAATCCGCCGGTCAGTCCGGCAAGCTTTCCCGGTCCCGCGCCGAAATTGGCAAATACGGGAACGCCGACCAGGCCCAGAAGAAGGTAGACCGCCATGGAAGCAGCCGCATATCGAGTTTCAAGTATATAAGCGCACAACGCGACCGCAAACGTCTGCAGCGTAACGGGAACGCCGCTGGGAAGCGGAACCGCGATCTGGGACAACACCGCCGTCACGGCGCACATCACGGCCGCAGCGACCAGTTCCTTCGTATGCAGTCCTTCTTTTGAAACGGTTTTTTCTCTTGTCATCTGTTTGCTCTTCTTCCATTTATTTGTCAGGAACCTGCTTTAAGCGCGATCCCGTATCATCCGATTCCTTTCATTTTTTCCGCCAGCGCCAGGATATAATCCGGGTCCGTTCCGCAGCACCCGCCGACCAGGCGGACCCCTTCTTTTGCCATCCCGGCAACATGTTCCGCGAAGGCATCCGGAGTGATATTGTAGGATAAAACTCCGTCTGTTTCTTTCGGAAGACCGGCGTTCGGCTTGAATGACACAGGCACCGATGCCGCCTTCAGGTACTCTCTCGCCGTTTCCTTTAATGTATCCGGGCCGAAGGAACAGTTCAGGCCTACCGCATCCGCTCCCAGGCTTTCCATCGTCCGGACAACCGTAAATGGATCGGCCCCAGTCAGGGTATGCCCGTCCTCATTGTAGGTATGGGAAACGATTACCGGCAGAGAACAGCAGGCTTTTGCCGCCGTCAGCGCCGCTTTCGCCTCTTCGAGATCCATCATGGTTTCAATCATGATCAGATCGACATCCGGGCCACAGCCAGACCGCACCGCCTTCGCGAAAATCTCCGCCGCCTCCTCAAAATCAAGGTCCCCGAAAGGCTCCAGAAAAGCGCCTAAGGGGCCCAGGTCCAGAGCAATGAATTTTTCCTGCTCTGAACGGCTGTTTTCCCTTGCGTAAGCCGCATTGTCGACAGCCGCCCGGATCAGGCGTTCCTGTTCGGAAAAATCCGGATATTTCCGGGCACTGGCACCGAAGGTATTCGTTACGACCACATTGGATCCCACGTCAAAATACCCCTGATGAACGGACCGTACAATTTCCGGATGGGACAGGTTCCAGGTTTCCGTTCCCTCGGAGGGTTTCAGGCCGTGCCTCTGCAGCAGCGTGCCGGTGCTGCCGTCCAGCAGGACCGGATTCTTTTTCATAAATTCCAGAAATGTCATAATGATCTCCTGTTGACTGGTCCGTACACTCTCTTGTCTGCCCTTATTCAACCGTAACGGATTTCGCCAGGTTCCGGGGTTTGTCAATGGAACATCCCCTCATCAGCGCCACATAATAGGCAAACAGCTGAAGAGGCAGAATGCTCAGGGACGGCTGAAACGTCACCGCAGTGTCCGGGATGGAAAAAACAATATCCGCAGCGCTTTCCATTTCCTTCTGATGGCTGTCGGTCGTAAGGACGATGACATCCGCCCCGCGGGATTTCACTTCAATAATATTCGAAATGGTTTTTTTAATCAATGGTCCATAGGTTCCCACCGCAACCACCAGGGTTCCGTCCTCGATCAGGGAAATCGTCCCGTGCTTCAGTTCGCCCGCCGCGTAGGCTTCGGAATGAATGTAGGAAATCTCCTTCAGCTTCAGGCTGCCCTCCAGGCCCTGGGCGTAATCAATATTGCGGCCCATGAAAAAGATGGAATCCCGGTTAAAATACTGGGAAGCATGATACTGAATACTATCGGTGTTTTTCAGCACGGACTCCATTTTATCGGGAAGCGCGCGAAGCTCCGCCAGAAGGGCGCGGTATTCCTTATCCGTTAAGGTTCCCCGCGTTTTTGCGAACAGGATGCCGAGCATGTTCAGCACAACCAGCTGGGTGCTGTAGGCTTTGGTGGTGGCGACCGCGATTTCCGGGCCGGCAAGGGTATAAATCACGTCATCGGCTTCCCTGGAAATGGAGCTTCCTACCACATTGACAATGGAAAGGACCCGGGAATGCCGGCGTTTTGCTTCCTTAATGGCCTCCATCGTGTCCAGCGTTTCCCCGGACTGACTGATGGCAACGACCAGCATGGATTCATCCACCAGCGGATCGGCGTAACGGAATTCCGATGCCAGTGAAACGCTCACCGGGATCCGCGTCAGCTTCTCCAGAGTATATTTCCCGACCATTCCGACATGATAGGAGGAACCGCAGGCTATTATAACAATCCTTTGAATCCCCCGGATGTATTCTTCCGACATGTCCAGCTCTTCAAAAAAGATCTTTCCATTCTGCAGCCTCGGAGAAACCGTTCTTCTCACGGCCTCCGGCTGTTCCATGATCTCCTTGAACATAAAATGGGCATAGCCCTGTTTTTCCGCCTCGCTGATATCCCAGCTGACAAACTGATGCTCCTTTTCCACCGGATCGCCCATTTCGTCAAAGACCTGTACCCGGTCTTTTGTGATCACGGCGACTTCGCCGTTCTCCATGTAGGCGACTTCCTTTGTATGTTCAATGATCCCGGTAACGTCCGACGCGATATAATTGCCTTCCTGTCCGTAACCGATGATCAGCGGGGCGTCCTTGCGCGCCGCCATCAGGAACTCCGGATGGTCCTTGCACAGGATTCCGAGGGCATAGGCTCCGCGAAGACGGTGAAGCGCTTTGTAAACCGAAGCGAGAATATCGTTTCCCTTTTCGTAATAATACTCGATCAGCTGCGCGATGACTTCCGTATCCGTTTCCGAAAGGAATTTCTTGCCGTGGCTGATCAGGAATTCCTTGATCTCCGCATAATTCTCGATAATGCCGTTATGGACGACGGCAACCCGGGCGTCCTGGCTCAGGTGGGGATGGGAATTAACATCGCTCGGCTCCCCGTGGGTTGCCCAGCGGGTATGCCCGATCCCGGTTGTACCTTTTACCACCCGTCCGTTGTCGGTCAGCGAACGCAGGACTTTCAGCTCGCCTTTTGATTTTTCGATCTGAAGTTCGCCCTCATCATTGATGACGGCGATTCCCGCGCTGTCGTATCCTCTGTATTCCAGTCTCTGAAGCCCGTCCAGCAGTATTCCCGAAGCCTGACAGGTTCCGCTGTAGCCTATGATGCCGCACATAATAATCTCTCCCTGCAGAACCGCAACAACAATTAATTGCTGTATTTTACCACTAAAACGGCATTTAGACAATTCCGCAGTACGGCGCGGCAGATACACTTCGTCCCCAAATGAAGGAAACGCCCTCCTAGCGGACTTATAAATCCCTGTGATTCTCCCGTTTACCGGTTGAGATTTTGTTTTTTATAAGTGTATAATAAATAAAAGTTCCTATAAACAGATATTACCTTCCGCAAACTCATTTGCTTATTCGGTCATGGATAGAAAAGAAAAGCTCCGCAGACAGAAACTGGAAAAAGAACGGCGCCAGAGAAAAATGATCAACCGGATCATGGTTGTCTGCGCCGTTGTTTTCGCTGTCATCGTTGCAGTTGTTGCCGCCACTGCCCCGAAAAGGGAAAAGACGGTTCAGTTCGAAACTCCGAAGGCCAGCGCGTACCTTCCCGTCACCGAAACGCCTACCCCGGAGCCGACACCCGAACCGACGGAAACCGTAAAGCCCTATAATTCCTATGCCGGCGATACGGACCGTTCCAGTTTTGCCGTCGATCCGGCGATTCCCTGCGGGACCAGCAGCATGACGGATGAGAAAATCGTGTATCTGACCCTGGATGACGGTCCTTCCTACCTGACGCCGGCCTATCTGGATCTTCTGGACGAATACGGAATCAAAGCGACCTTTTTTGTGACCGGACAGTCGCCGGAGCATTTTGACCTCATCCGTGAAGCCTATGACCGGGGCCATACCATCGGGCTTCACACCTACTGTCACGATTACGCGACCGTTTACGCGTCACCGGATGCCTTTTTTGAAGATCTGGACCGGATCGGTGCCGTCGTGCAGGAACAGATCGGATATGTTCCCTGCTTCATCCGCTTCCCGGGCGGCAGCGCGAATTATATTTCCCACGACTACACACCCGGCATCATGACCTACCTGACCCAGGAAGTCCAGAACCGGGGCTACCAGTATTTTGACTGGAACTGCAGTTCCGGCGACGGCGCCGAAGTAGATGACGTTTCGGCCCTTGTTGCCGCTGCCACCAGCGCTGAATACGATACCGTTGTCCTTCTCTCCCACGATTCCGGGGGTAAAGAGACCACATTGGCCGCCCTTCCCCAGATCATCGAATATTATCTGAACAACGGTTTTGAGTTCCGCCCCCTTTCCCGTGACGCCTACACGTCCCATCAGGATGTTTTCAACTGAATTCCATTCCCCTTTTGTCAAAAAGATCCATGCCCGGCAGGTTTTCCTTCCGGGCATTTTTCGTCCCGGCTGATTTTACCGTCTCCGCCGGATTACAATGCGCCGGATTACCGGAAACAGGCCCGCGAGGCACAACACGAGGACGGCCCAGCCAATGCCCGGGGTCTGTACCCCTGTCGGTACTGTGGGATTATAGATATTGGTAAACACCGCACCGTCCGGGTCATAGGTGACCTCTGCCGCCAGTTCATGATCCCGTGTATAATGAACGATAATGTCCACGGTTTCAACATGCTCATCATAGGAAACCGCTCTGTCATTGCCGGGCACTTCACGGATAAACCAGTGAAAAACCGCTGTTCCGGTCTCTTCATCCAGAGCTCCGGAATGCTGTCCCGGGAACAGCGATACCGGTTCAAAAATGATCCTGCCGTTTTTGTCATTTACGGCTTCTCCCAGCCTGTTCCCCTGTTCATCTTCCAGAATGAACGTAAAGTCTTCACCGTACAGAGCATGACCGTTATACTCTTTCCGGGCTTCCGCCGGAACTGCCACCTCAACCGGTTCAAACTCGGTTTCGATGCGATAATTCGTAATAATCGGATCGAACGTCCGGATATACTCTTCCGCGTTTTCCGGAACCTCCAGAGTTACTGCGTCACCCCAGGTTCCGGACTCCGGATCCCAGGCGGAAAGGCGGACCGCTTTAATCCGATAACCGAATTTCGGCCGCACCGTATACTGCACATTCTCGATCCTGTGCGGATACGGAACCTCCCCTTCTCCTCCGAGCGTAATCGTTCCGCCCTCCGGATAATCCCCGACGACTTTCGACTCAATCGTCCAGTAACGCGCCAGCGCGAAAAGAGAAGTCCCGCAGTTCTCCCCGCTCCAGTAAAACTCGATACTGCTGCTGTCGGCCTCAAACTGAACTGCGGTATAGGAAGCCGGTACTTCCGGGATCTGTCCCCACGCCTGCGTCCCTTCCGTATTCTCTGTTCCGCAAAAACCGGTATTTCCGTCTTTTACCGCAGCGAAAAGGGAATTGCTTCCAGGATAGTCCGTATAGAAAACCGAAGCGGTGGATAAAGGAAAGTATACTGCTTCCGCATAAGGAGATATCTCTCCGCTGCCGGTCTCCCCGGTTTTATAAATATGACCGTTCGTACTGTCCGCACTGTCCAGATCCCGGAAATACATCAGCGTCTTCATCGGGGCTGCTTCGCTCCCGTCCGGGTTCAGAACGGATATCCGCACCTTCATCCGTACCGGAAAGCCGGTCGTTTCTCCATTTTTCCTCGCGTAAGCCTGTACCGCCGCTACACCGCTGCTGTTCACGGACAGCAGACGGATCCATTCCGGCACCGTTTCATCGGTCATTGTATAGGAAATATCGGAAATCGTTATTTTAACGTCATAGACATTCCCATAGATATCATTCGCACGCTCCTTCAGGATAACGGAAGCGCTTTTTCCGGCCATAGACTGTCCATCCGCCGAAACCGGCCCGTTGTACAGAAGGGTGCCCCCGGAAAGGGTGAAACCGTCGGAGCATTCCCCTATCCGCACAGCCTGATGTTCTTTTGTATACGGAATCAGAAGAAGGATTTCACTGTATTCAAGCCATCCGGCAGGCCGGATCACTGCTCCGTTCGGAAGCACCGTCTCCTGCTGAACCCCTTCCCTTAAAGACCACTGGGCATGCAGAACGGCTTTCCCTCCATCGGTCGTCACCAGATCACGGACCGCTGCCGGCGCGCCGGTTCCGTATTGGGTCCCGCTGCCGTCCGGTGCCGTATTCCAGCCCCGGAAAACATAACCATCCCTTGTAAAATTCGGATATTCAAAAGAAGCATTCTTCCCGCTATCACAATTAGCAAGCGTATATCGAACTCCGGCCTGCAGCTGTGTCTCTCCTGTTTCAGCCAAAACAGCCGTAACCGCTGCTTTCGATCCGGTATCGATATTCCACCCTCCGTTGGGATCCAGCTTCAGGGAATAGGAAGTCCGTGAATCATACCAGGTCAGATCCGCCCCTCCGGTTGTTGCCGTTATCGTCTGCGCATTGGCCTGAATTCTTACGCTCCGGTAACTGTTGTCCGGATTGATATAGCCTGCCGGCGCCGTCCGCTGACGTATACGGAAACGTCCCGCGTTCTGATCACTGTAGGTAACCGTAAGTTCATAGCTTCCATTGCCGAGATCGGTCATGACCGTGGATTCATTCAGGGACTCATATGTTTCCGTCTGCGCATTGTATTCCCCTACAACAAATTCTGCGCCGGGAATTCCCTGCCCGCTTTTGTCATCCTTCAGAGTGACCTGTATGGTGGAATAATCCGCAATCCATTCAACATAAAGCGTCTTGGTGGTGTTGCTGCTGATCGGCGTCCCGTTGTTGATCCTTGTCGGCGTGGACGGATTCTGGGAAGAGGCGTTCTGTCCCGGGGTCTGATTGATCCGGTATCCGCTTCCATCCTGCCGGGTATTGTATGCCCGGTTGTTGTTCACATGATAACCGGTCCGTGTCAGACCGAATTCACGCACCAGGACCGGCTGGACAATTTCGTCGGATGAAGTCAGACCGGGATACGAGGAAAGATAGGTGTTTCCAGCGGCGTTTTTAATATAGCCGTCCTCTCCGACGGAATAATCCGCGTTTCCGGTAATCGTCCCGCCGTTCGCGTGATATTGAAGCCTCAGGCGGAAATCCGCAGCATAAAGACTGCTGTCTTCTGCCGCAGGCTCCGGCTCCGCCGGACGCTCTTCTTTCTCTGCTTCCTGCGGTGTTTCCGTCTCCGGAGCGGCCGGATCCTCCTCCTCTCCCGTGTCTGTTTTGTTCCCAGGCTCCGAAACGGCAGAGGGTTCAAACACCCGCTCCGGTGTTCGCCCGGACGCGTAAAGAGCGGAATACCGGGCTGCCGCTTCCGATGTGCTGTCCGCTGTCACATAATAATCAACGGCTGCACCGTAATTACTGATAACACGCCGGGTTCCGTTTTCATCGCAGGCGCCGACTGTAACGGCCTCCTGTACACATCCCGGGATATAATCCGCGGCATCCGTTCCGTTATTTCCCGCTGCCGCCGTAACTGTAATGCCCTTTTCCGCTGCTTCTTTTATCATCGTTTCCAGACAGGCATGCTCCGTCCTGCGGGGAGCCGACAGGGACAGATTAATGACCTCTGCTCCCGCCTCCACCGCATAAGCAATGCCTGCATATACCGCGGAAAGGTCGCCGGATCCGTCGTCTCTCAGGGCTTTAACCGAAAGGATCCGTACTTCCGGATCTTCCTCAAACATGCAGCGCGCCATGTCCGTGCCATGTCCGTTATGATCCGCCCGGTCTTCCCCTGTCAGGCAGACTTCACCAAATACCGGACCGTTCACGCCGGTATCAATCAGGGCGACAATCCGGCGCTCCCTGTTCTCTTCCGGGAGTTCCTCCACCGCCCGGTTCAGCTCCGCAAGAGGGTTGTTCTCCTCATCCATCATATCAGTTCCGGAGGCCGTCTCCTGCCCTTCCGAAATTCCGATGGTAATATCGGGTTCGACCGATACGGCAGTACGGCGCAATTCAATATAAGCCTGTCTTGCTTCTTCTTCTGAGGCAAACTGAAACAGGGCGATGTTTTCATACACTGCAATGCATTCCGCCCGGTCCGTATCTGCCCCGGCCGCAATAAGGCGCATGGACGAGAAGTCCAGGTCCGCCGGTATTTCCGGTACAGGCTCTTCATTTTCCCTGTCTGCGCCGGCTTCCGGAATTGTTTCACCCGGATCGCTGCTTTCCCCGTTTTCCGTTTCTGAAACTTCTTCCGCAGGGTTGTCATCTTCCGGATAATCATTTTCTTCCATGAACTCTTCCGGCTCTGTATCCGGATGGGCGGCAGGTCCCGTGTCATCTTTGGGTTTTTCTTCCGCGTTTTCTGAAGCGGTATGGGGCGTATCCTCTTCGGAGTCCGGTCCGTCCTGCTCCCCCGGGCTTTCTTCCTCTGCCAAAGCCGGACTTTCGGCGGAATCCGCTTCGGTTTCCATGTTGATCTCCTGTTTTTCTTCTTCCGCCGCTGCGTCCGCTGTATCCAAAGACTCCGGGGACGCGGCACGGACGATCGTCTCCATTCCCGGATAACCCGGCAGTACCAATACCACTGCCAGAAAAAGAGCTGTGACGAAGGCCCGCAATGCCTGTCGATTCTTTCTTTTCATGCACTTTCACCTGTCTTTCCTTTTCCTGCGGCGCAGCACCGCTGCCGCCAGAACCGCTGCGGCCGCTCCGCCTGCCGCGGCCCAGGCCATGATGTTCTCCCGGTCTCCGGTCTGAACGGGCCCTGTTTTTCCGGGAGCCTTTGTTTTTTCCGGTTCACGGCTTTCTTCTTTCGTTACTTCCGGTTTCTCCGGCTCCCGTGTCGGAACCGGCGTTTCCGTGATAACGGGCGGGGCTTTATCAAACCGGAGGGAAAGAGGCTTTCCCCCGGCCCCTTCTGCTGCTGCCGTTAACGTATAAATCATCTCCCCGCTCTCATAAACAGCAAAAACCGTTACATCGTACCCGGATTCCGCGGAAATCATCGGAGACTGTTCCGGCTCCGTTTTCCGCAGATGATAATGGTATTCCCCGGGCTCCGTGATCCGGATTTCAAAAGCGCCGTATCCTTCCACTTCCATCTCCGTCCGGTCCGGAAGAGGCGCCGGACCTTCCGCCGTAATCCGTATTGTCATCTTTTCCCCGGTTTCAAAGGGGATTACGGCGGTATCCGACCCGGCTGCCACCGGAACGGCCAGAATAAGCATCCACGCCGTCCCGGACAGTATTGTCAGTATTCTTCGAATCATTTTCTCTCCTTTATGGTTCCCGCCACTACGGTCCGTTCCGTCGTGCCGGGTGATCTGCATGTTGTCATTACTACAATGGGCCCTTCCTCCTGCTCTGCCAGGAAAACGGCATGATCCCGGATAAAACCCGCCTGCCCGGTTTCCTCCGGATCAAAGATCCGTTGCTCCGCCGCGTCACAGACCAGATAAGCAAAAACCGTCAGATCAAAAATCCGGTCTCCTGCTGTCAGGGTTCCTTTTCTGTGTTTTTCAAAATATTGCCGGTCCGAATAGCGGTCCAGCGCGCCGAACAGATAGCCATAACTCATATGGTGTCCGTAAAGAATCGTGTAAGCATCGGTAAAATCCGGACGGTTCCTGGCGTCGGCAAACACAGACCCGGACAGGGAATAATTGCCATAAGGGTCCCGGTTCAGATATTCCGTATTGTTTTCCCCCTGCATCACCGGATAATCGATGTTTGTTCCGTCGATCACCAGCCATCCGATGCAGTCCGGGCTGACAGACTTCTGCGTTTCGGACGTCCTCGCGCTGTTTTCATAAGGGCGTATTCTCGCGGAATCCGCGTTCCGGTAAATCCGGACGGTATCCGCGACGGTCCAGAGGCCTATGACTGCCAGCGTCAGGAAGGCCGCGCGAAGCAGGCCTTCCATGATCCGGTGAAGCAGGCGGATTCCCGTCCGGACTGCTTTCCTTTTATTCAAAAGCCCCGCCTCCTCATTACGAAGATCATTCTCCCCAGTATGGAGTCCTGACCGACCGCGCCATAGGTTCTGGAATCCAGCGCCTGCTCCCGCAGGTCCGCCAGAACAAAGTACTCGTCAGCTTCCAGGCGGAGAGGATATACGACTCCGGACTGCGGAAGGGTCCGGTAAGGCAGTTCGCTGAAACTGCCTGCCCCGTTAACCGATAATCCGTCCCCGTCTACCTTTACCGTGTCCTGCGGAACCGCCACAACCCTTCCATAGTGTTCTTCTTCCCCGTTTTTATAGAGCACAACGTCGTTGAACCCCGGATTTCCGATCCTCAGGAACAAACACAGGTCTCCGTCGCGGACCGAAGGGGCCATCTCATTAACCGGGCAGATCCTTACCGCAGCAATAAAGGTCAGCAGGATCCAAAGAACAGCGGCCAGAATACCGGCCCGTATTCCAAGGCGGAGCAATTCATGCCGGATCGACGTCATTTTGCGGCTTTTCTTTTACGGCCGGCAGCCAGACCGGCAGCGCCGGCAGCCAGGATCAGCAGCCCTCCGCCGGAAGCGGCGGCAATTCCCGTCGGGATTACACCGGTGCGGTCATTGGTATAGCCTGTCAGGATATCCGCATTCCCGACGGTACCGGAAACGCCGTCCCTGTAAGCCGTTCCGTCCTTTCCTTCCTCATCCGAAATGGTTTCCGTTTTTCGGTAGCCGGCTGCTTCATCGGTTTCTGTCAGGCTGTACTGAGCCCCTTTCGGAATGCCGAGAACCGTTACATACTGACCATCATGCAGGTACAGATCCCATGACACTTCACCGTTTTCATCGGCTATGAGCTGATGTCCGTCTTTATTGCTGTCGTCATCCCTGTTGTTGGCGGCTTTCATGTCTTCTACTGAATAAGCCGTGGCATCGTTCCTGTGAGGATTCAGCACGTCGCTGTCCGTTTCCACATTCAGAACGGTTCCCGCGCCAAGTCCGGTAAGGCTCAGCCGGAATGAGAAATACTGGTCCTTTGAGCCCTGGTTGCCGGTCACTTCCTTACCGAATTCCAGATTCTGCGTCGGCAGTTCATTCCGGAATTTGTCGTCCTTTTCTCCCGCTTCCGCACCGTTCGGCGT
>CADBNG010000325.1 GCA_902795985.1 uncultured Lachnospiraceae bacterium | reverse complement strand
TGCCGGAAGCAGTTCGGTCAGAAAGTGTATAAAATCAGCCTGAATGCGGGGATGACCTGCCCGAACCGGGACGGGACCTGCGGGACTTCGGGCTGCATTTTCTGTTCGCAGGGAGGTTCCGGAGATTTTGCCGGGGACGCTGCGCTGCCGGTGGATGCGCAGATTGAGCGGGCGAAGGAACGGATTTGCCGGAAATATCACGGGGATCGTTTTATTGCCTATTTTCAGCCGTACACCAACACTTACGCGCCCGCGGAAACGCTGCGGAGCATTTATGAACCTGTGATTCACAGGGAAGACATCGCGGCTCTTTCTGTTGCTACCCGGCCGGACTGCCTTCCGGAAGAGACGCTGGAGCTTCTCGGGGAACTGAACCGGATCAAGCCGGTATGGGTGGAGCTGGGGCTTCAGACCATTCATGAAAGAACGGCGAAATATATCCGCCGGGGTTATCCTTTGGAAATGTATGACCGGGCGGTCCGGGAGCTGAACGCGCGGGGAATCCATGTTATCACGCATCTGATTCTGGGCCTGCCCGGGGAAAGCGCCGAAGACCAGCTGGAAAGCGTGCGGTATGTGGCGCGCTCCGGAAGCGGGGGAATCAAGCTGGCCCTCCTGCATGTGCTGAAAGGAACCGGTCTGGCGGAGGAGTATGAAGCCGGAAGAGTGCCGGTCTACAGCATGGAAGAGTATCTGGAGCTGGTCCGGCAGTGTCTGATGCTGCTGCCCGAAGAGATGGTGGTCCACCGCCTGACCGGGGACGGACCGAAAAAACTGCTGCTGGCCCCTTTGTGGACGGCGGATAAAAAGAGGGTTCTGAACGCGCTGCGGCCTGTTCTGGAGAGTGTCCGGAAAAATCCCGGCGGACCGGCAGACGGGACTGGAAATCCGGCGCCGGAAAAGCTATAGTAAATATATTGGAACACCTTCGGTGTAATGAGGACGGACGTTTCAGAGGAAAGGCCGTCCTGTCCGTCGGAGGCGGAGAAAAACGTCCTTCGCCGGCGTCTTTTAATAATCAAATGCAAACCCGATCACCCGTCCGGGCAGGACAGAAAGGATGAAAAAATGACCAACCCCGTAATCGAAACAATCCGAGCAAGAAGAAGCATTCGTTTTTATGAGACCACTCCGGTTCCGCAGGAGATCCTTGATACCCTTCTGGAGCTGGCCCAGCTGGCCCCGACGGGCCTTGGCAAACAGGCCTGGCATTTTACCGTGGTAAGGGACCGGGCGCTTCTGGATGAGATCAAGGAATGCCACCGCCAGAAGATGCTGGCCAGCGGAAACCCGGACCAGATTGAAAAAGCCCAGGATCCGGACTTCGACAGCTTCCGCAAAGCGCCCATGGCCATTATCATTTCCGGCGACCTGAGCTGCGCCTATCATACGGCGGACTGCGCCAACGCGACGACGATCATGGCGCTGGCAGCCCAGTCTCTGGGAATTTCCTCCTGCTATCTGGCCGGATTCAAAGCCGGATTAACCGGTGAGGACGGCGAAAAGCTTCTTGCCCGCCTGGAGATTCCCGAAGGCTACGCGCCGGAATTTGCCCTGGCCCTCGGCTACAAGGCGGAAGAACCTCACGAAAGAAAGCCCCGCAAGGAAGGCGCCGTGAATTATATCGGATGATCCGCCCAGGCGCTTCCCGGACAGTTAAAAGACAATGAGCAGAACAATACTGGTATTTTCCGATTCCCACGGCTCGGAGCAGCCGATGACCGAAGCCGTCCGGCGTCATGCCGGGGCGGATGCGCTGGTCTTTCTCGGGGACGGAGAGAGAGATTTTGAAGAGACCCTGGCGGAATGCGGCATTGCGCCGTTCGGACCGCAGGAGCGGGCCGTTTATCAGGTCTGCGGAAACTGCGACCGCTTCAGCAGCCAGCCCCTTCGGATTACCGCCTCTTTTGAAGGCGTGAACTTCCTGATCACCCACGGGCATGAACAGAATGTCAAATTCGGCTATGCCCGTCTGGCGATGGAAGCCAAAAGCCGGGGCTGCGCGGCAGCCCTGTTCGGTCATACCCATCTGCAGTGCCTGGAGGAAAAGGAAGGCATAGTGCTTCTGAACCCCGGCAGTATCCGCAGC
>CADBNG010000324.1 GCA_902795985.1 uncultured Lachnospiraceae bacterium | reverse complement strand
TCCGATACTGCGGGATCTGTCCCAACGGCTTCACCTTCCGATGCTGTGCCATCCGTCACAGCTGCTTCACCTTCCGATGCTGCACCATCCGTCCCGGCCGCCTCTCCTTCCGGCGCTGCGCCATCCGTTCCCGCTGCTTCTCCTTCCGACGCATTTTCATCCGTCCCGGCGGTTTCTTCCGGGTATTCTTCCTCCTCCAGCCACTCCGCGTTCTCCGCTTCCCAGAGCTCCTCGTAGGTCGGGTCGGTGTCTTCGTCTTCGTTCAGGACTTCCTCCGAATCGAAGACGATGTTTTCGGTATCGCGGGTGAAGTTTTCCAGGTGGAGGACGCCCTTGTAGCCTTCCAGATGCGGCAGGATGCCGCCGACGCGGATCATTTTCTCTTCGAGAAGCACGTCCGGACCGAGCAGCGCGGTAATATCGCCGTAATGAAGCGTGATGTTCATGTCGGCGTCGAATTCGACGATATCGGGACAGATTTCGTAACGGGCGATGACGTTGCGGATGGCGGTGATGGTGTTCAGCGCCTGCGGCTCCTCAAAAACAATGACGTGCTCGAGGCCAATGTTCGAGGCGCCGAGGCCGATGATCTTCGGGACGTATTTTCCTTCCTCTTCATCCGGTTCGGTCAGCACTTCGGTGACCTTGCCATACTGGTCGAAGTAGTAATAATAGCCGCGGATTTCAAACATGCCCACGAGATTGGTTTCCTTCACGCGGAGAAGGATGGAATGGCGGTCGATGTATTCCACCGAGACATGATCCAGAAAAGCCCGGTCGCTCAGGTCGATCTGCTTCTGAAAGACCGACATCAGTATCGAATTCTGCGCCAGGGGGCCGACCATGCAAAGGCTTTTAATCTCGTCTTCCGTATAACGGAGATTGCCCTCCACCCGCACATCTTCGATCAGAAAGGCGCGGAAAAAGACCACGACAGCCGCGGCCACCAGTCCCAGGATCAGGACGATGACCAGAAGGGGGCTTCCTTTTCTCCTTTTTCTGCGTTCGGCATTCATCGATATGCGCGTTCCTGCAGGCGATGTGAAACGGGGCGAAACGGTCTGCCCGGAAGGAACTCCCGGACGGCCCGGTTATACATCGCAAAAGCGCGGCATGAGTACGGTTTCACCGCACAAAGGGTGCCGCGGAAATTACAATGAGCTTTAACTTTTATTATAACGCCGCAAACGCGATAACGCAAAGCAGCACGGTAACGATGGTAAATACGGCGACAATCCGCGGCTCGGACCAGCCGCAGAGTTCGAAATGATGATGGATCGGCGCCATTTTAAACAGACGTTTTCCGTGAGTCGCCTTGAAGTAAACCACCTGCAGCGCCACGGAAAGGAGTTCGACGGCATAAATCAGGCCGAAAATCAGAATGTACAGCGGCATATTGAGCCAGAACGCGCAGGCTGCGACAAATCCGCCCAGCGCAAGCGCCCCGGTATCGCCCATAAAAATCTTTGCCGGATAGGTGTTGTACAGCAGAAAGGCCGTCAGACCGCCGAAAACGGCAGCCGCCGCCGGCTCAATTCCGGCTTTCAGGCTGATGGACACAGCGATGAAAAAGACCGCCACGACGCTCGTAACATTGGAAGCCAGCCCGTCCAGACCGTCTGTAAAGTTCACGCCGTTAACCACGGCGAGCACGACAATGTAATAGAACGGGTAGGCCATAATGCCGATATCCAGCATCTTCCCGCCGGTGAACGGAAGGCGCACAAGCAGTGTGGCATCCGTTGTCTTCAGCATCAGGACCAGGAACAGGGTCGCGACTGCAAATTCCAGGATCAGCTTCTGCCAGGCGATGAGCCCGTCGCTGTTCTTTTTGACCACCTTCAGATAATCATCCAGAAAACCGATAACGCCGAAGCCGGCTGTCAGCAAAAGGATCAGCCGGATCCCCGGTTCTTTTATGAAGAAAAGACAGGCGACGATAATGCCCGCCAGGAACATCAGCCCCCCGATTGTCGGCGTTCCGGCCTTTTTTAAATGGGACTGGACGCCCTCTTCCCGCTCAGTATTGCCAAACTTCAGCCGCCGCAGGTAAGGGATCAGAAACGGCCCGCTGCAGGCGCAGATGGCAAAAGCGATAAATAACGGTAATAATATATTAAACATACAATCGGTTCCCTTCTTTAAATCTCCGGTTCGCAAGGCCGGCCCCGTTCGTATTCAGGGCAAAAATTCTATTCGTTAAAGGATTCCCCGTCCTCCGGTACATCTCCTCCGTCAACGGGCTGGGTATCTTCCGGAATCTCGCCCTGGCCGTCGCCGGTCATTTCTCCCTCATCGGCGGGCTGACCTTCATCCGGCACTTCGCCTTCTCCGGTATCCTGGTCGTCATTCGGCACTTCGCCTTCTCCGGTATCCTGGCCGTCGCCAGGCACTTCGCCCTCTCCGGTATCCTGGCCCTCGCCCGGCACTTCGCCTTCTCCCGCAGGCTGGCCGTCGCCCGGCGTTTCGCCCTCTCCCGCAGGCTGGCCCTCGCCCGGCGTTTCGCCCTCTCCCGCAGGCTGGCCGTTTTCACCCGGCTGGGTTTCTTCCGACGGCTGCTCACCCTCCGGCGCGGGTGTCGTGCCCGGTGTTCCCGTCAATCCCGGAAGCCCGGACGGCAGAGGCGCCGGCGTTTCCTCCGGTTCCTCATAATAATATTCTTCCTCTTCACCCGGGGTATATCCGACCACTTCCGGCGCATCCGGGAAAAGTCCCAGATACGGGAGCAGCTCGACCAGAATGTCACGGGCCACTTCCTGCGCGAACAGGGAAGAGTCCTGCTCGGCCACGTTCGGTTCGTCGACGATCACGTAAACGAGCACCCGGGGATCGTTCAGCGGGGCGAAGCCGATAAAGGAGGTCAGGTAATCCCCGGTGCCTCGCGGCAGCTTTTCCGCCGTTCCGGTTTTCGCGCCCATGGAATAGCCGGTAATGCGGGTGTATTCGCCGGTACCTTCGGTGATGGTTTTGCCCATCGCGGTTTTGATCATGTCGCTGGTCTTTTTCGAAACGGTCTGCCGTTCCACTACCGCATCGACACGTTCAACGATATTGCCGGTTTCATCCGTAACGGCGCTGACAACGTGCGGACGATAGTAATATCCGCCGTTGATGAGGGAAGCGATGGCCGACGCCTCCTGGATCATCGTACAGGTAAAGCCCTGCCCGAAGGAAGCGGTCGCCAGCTCCATCTCGCCCATGTTGTTTTCCGTATATACAATGCCCGGGTTTTCGCCCGGCAGGTCGATTCCGGTATCTTCTCCGAAGTTGAAATAGGAGAAATATTTCAGGTACGTTTCATATCCTTCCTTTTTGACGATCTGCATGATGCAGTCGTTGCAGGAATTCGCGATGGCTCCGTAAAAATCCAGCTTCCCGTGGACGTCCGGCCAGATCGCGCACTTCACGTACGTTCCCCGGACTTCTTCGCCGCCGTCGCATTCGAACCGGTCCTTTTCGGTAATGGACGCGGTCTCCAGCGCGGCTGCTACGGTCAGAGGCTTCACCACCGATCCGGGCTCATAGGCATCGGACACGCAGAAGTTCCGCCAGATTTCGTTCATCTTCTCGACCTTTTCCTCGTCCGTCATATTGGCCAGATCGGCCTGGTTGAGGATGCCGGAAAGATCCCTGGGGTCGTTCAGGTCGTACCAGTTGTTGGAATCCATGCCGAGGATTTCCCCGTTGTTCGGATCCATGACGATCACGCAGATGTTCTTCGCGCCTTTGACACCCTTTTTCGGTCCGGTGCTGTACTTGGTCTCAAAGGCCTGGATCGCCTCGCGGATGATCTCCTGAATATTAATATCGATGGTGGAGATGACGTTGTTGCCGTTGACCGGCTCGATAATGGTCTGCTGCACGTCCGCGTCGGAATTGAAATAGCCGAAGCGGCGGCCGTTCACCCCGTTCAGGGTATCGCTGTAATAGCCCTCGATGCCCCAGGAGGCTTCATTCACGGCATAGGTAAAGCCAATCAGGTCGCAGGCCAGCGAGTTCTGCGGATAAATCCGTTTGTAGGATTCCTCAAACCAGACCCCGTGAATGCTGGCGCGCTCCAACCGTTCTTCCTTGGTCATGGGCAGGTCTTCGGGAGGCTCCACGTAGTTCTCCCACTCCTCCCGCTGCGCCATGGTGACGTCGTGTACCAGGATCTGGTACTGGCTGTTCTGCGTCTCCCGGGTGTCCAGGATCTTTTCGATATCTTTTTTTGCCAGATGAAACTGTTTTACCAGCGCGTTCAGCGTCGGTTCGCGATAGGGCCGGATTTTATTGCCGTCATCGTCCTCGGTCTCGTAATTCACCACCGTACAGTCGAGAACAAGGTTGTAAACCCTTTCGCTGGTTGCCAGCAGCGTTCCGTTCCGGTCGGTAATATCGCCCCGCTTAAAGGGCAGGGTCCGGCTTTCGTACTGCTGCTGGATATTGGAAAGAACGATCCGGCGGTAGTCTTCTCCGCGGGTCACGTTGATATAGGTAATGCGTCCGACTAACGCAACTAAAGCCAGTATTGCCGCAAAGAACAGCACTACCAGCTTTTTTCTGAACTTTGTATTTATACGTATCGGAGAAAACCTCTCCGCTTTTGCCTGTCGTCCGGTCTTGCTCACGGTGCACCTATTCTGCGTGTGCCACCTCTTGATATTGTCTTACATAACTGTCGGTCTGAAGGCTGTAATAACGCACCTGGTCGGCCTGCGCGTAATGCATTCCCAGCCGGTTCAGCGCCGCGTCCTTCACATCTTCCAGCGTAAATGAGCTGATGACCTGATTGTATTTCGCGTCGTTGTCTCCCTTAAGCCCGGTATAGGTCGATTCCAGAATGCCGATCTCGTCGTTCAGCGAGATGACACGGGAGCGTTCCTGCAGATAGGCGACACACATCGCTGTGGTTAAAACACAGCAGATTGTCAGGAACACTACAAAAATCCGGCTTAAGCCTGCGGCGCGTCCGATTGCAATCGTTTTTCGGGATGCGCGCCTTTTTTGCGGGACGTCGACCGCGACGCCGCTCAGATTCCGGACGGCGGTGCCGTCCTCTACTGTTTCCATGCCCGAGCGCGGGCCCCTGTAAGTATTTACCCTTCTGTTCAAAGCTGCAGTCTTAGGCATTTCTCTTACAAATCCTTCTGTTCAAACCTGCCTTCAACGATCCGTCGTTCTGTTCCCGAAGCTCCTGCCGGACCCCGCCTGTTCCAAAGTTCGGTCTGCGCTTACGTCAGCCTTCTTTCGAACACCCGGAGCTTGGCGCTGTGTGCCCGGTTGTTGCCAAGGATCTCCTCTTCCGCCGGCACGATGGGTTTTGCGGTGATCACCCTGCCCCTGCTCTTTTTCCCGCATACACAGACAGGAAAGTCCTTCGGACAGGTGCATGGGTTTTCATTGGTCCTGAAGATGTTTTTGACGATCCGGTCTTCCAGAGAATGGAAAGTAATAACACACAGCCGTCCCTTATCGTTCAGGAGCCCGATCATGCCTTCCAGCGACCGCTCCAGCACACCCAGCTCGTCATTGACGCAGATCCGGATCGCCTGGAACGTCCTCTTCGCGGGGTGTCCGCCGCCCTTCTGGTTTTTTGCCGGGATCGATGCTTTGATGATCTCCGCCAGTTCGCCGGTGGTCCGGATGGGGTGTTTCTGCCGTTCTTTGCAGATGTTTCCCGCAATCCGCTTCGCGAAGCGTTCCTCGCCGTAGTTTCGGATGATACCGTACAGCTCGTCCCCTCCAAAGGTGTTCACCACATCGGCTGCCGTGAGCGGCGCGCTTTTGTCCATGCGCATATCCAGCGGCGCGTCAGCGCGATAGGTAAATCCCCTGTCGGGGTTGTCCAACTGATAGGACGATACTCCCAGGTCCAGGAGGATACCGTCCACGCCCGCGACTCCCCTTTGCGCGAGCTCTTCGGCCATGCGGCCGAAATTGCTGCGAATGATCGTAACCCGATCGGAATAGTCCTTCAAATGTTCGGATGCCGCAGCGATCGCATCCTCATCGACGTCAAACCCGTACAACCTGCCGCCGCCCCTTAACCGGCTGGCAATCGCCCGGGCGTGTCCGCCGCCCCCTAAGGTGCCGTCCACATAGATTCCTTCCGGATCGATGCGGAGCATTTCAATGGTTTCCTTTGGCAGAACGGAAATGTGCGCAAACTCCATACGTTCAGATCAGAATGCCGGCTTCACTTAAGTTTTCGGCAATCGCTTCCACGTCATCGAAGCTGCAGGTTTCGTCCCACCTTGTCTTGTCCCAGATCTCGATCCTTTCCAGCGTGCCGACAATAACGGCATCCTTGGTCAGGCCGGCGTGTTCCCGGAGCGGAGCCGGTACAAGTATTCTCCCCTGCTTGTCCAGCTCGCAGTTCACGGCGCCGCCGATCAGGAATCGGGTGACAAAACGTGAGCTTTTGTTGTTCAGCGGGAGCTGGCGGAGTTTTTCTTCGAGGACGTCCCATTCCTTCTGCGGATAAATACAGATACAGCCGTCCAGCCCTCTGGTCAGTACGAAAGACTCCCCTAATTCGTACCGGAACTTCGAAGGGATGATCAGCCGGCCTTTTTCATCAATTGAATGATTGTATTCACCGCTAAACATGTTCTTTCCTCGACGGATTGTCTCCCCACAATCCTCCACAATTTCCCACTTTCCCTCATATTCTACCTCCGAGTCCCCACATTTGCAAGTGTTTTCAGGGAAAAAAGCGGGAAAGAAAGCAAGAAAAAACAGGGCTTCCGGATGATCCAAAAGTCCTGTTTTAACCGTATCTTGCGCCAGAGAATCGCTGTCGTTCCGTAGAGCACAAGATCTTGTAATTGCCCGGTTTTCAACTGCCGGTCCGCTTATTTTTCCGTTTCCTCCACCACGTCAAACACATACTTTCCGTTCCGGTACCCGATCGCCACCGTATCTCCCCTGCTGATTTCCCCGCTCAGCATCTTTTCGGCCAGCGGGTCCTCCAGCATGGTCTGAATCGTGCGCTTCAGCGGGCGGGCGCCGTACTTCGGATCGAAGCTTTTGGTAATCAGCGCTTCCTTCGCCGACGTGCGGAATTTAAGACGCAGATCCATGCTCTCTTTGCAGCGGTCGTTCAGGATGCGCAGCTGGAGTCCCAGAATATCCTTCAGGTTCTCCTTTGTGAGCGAATGGAAGACGATGATCTCGTCGATCCGGTTCAGGAATTCCGGCCGGAAAATCCGGCGGACTTCCTCCATCACGAGATTCTTCATATGCTCATAATCCCTCTTCTCATCTTCCCGGGAAAGGAAGCCCAGGCGCTTCGGCTCGATGATCGAGGCCGCGCCGGCGTTGGAGGTCATGATAATGCAGGTGTTTTTGAAGTCCACGGTCCGTCCCTTGGAGTCGGTGATGCGGCCTTCGTCCATCATCTGGAGCAGGATGTTGAAAACGTCCGGGTGGGCCTTTTCGATCTCGTCGAAAAGAACGACGGAGTAGGGATTGCGGCGGATCTTTTCCGTCAGCTGGCCGCCTTCGTCGTAACCGACGTAACCGGGCGGCGAACCGACGATCTTGGAGACGCTGTGCTTCTCCATATATTCGGACATATCCACGCGGACAATGTCCGTTTCGCTGCCGAACACGGCTTCCGCAACCGCTTTGGACAGCTCGGTCTTTCCGACGCCGGTGGGTCCCAGAAACAGGAAGGTTCCGATGGGACGGTTCGGATCTTTTAAGCCGACCCGGCCCCGGCGGATCGCCCGGGCAATGGCCCCGACGGCTTCCTCCTGGCCGATGACCCGTTTATGCAGCACCGTTTCCAGCTTAGCCAGCCGTTTGGATTCCGTCTCTTTCAGGCGGGCCACCGGGATTTTTGTCAGGGAGGACACGGTCGCGGCGACGTTGTCTTCCGTTACCACCGGCGTGCCTTTCTGCGCCGTACGGCCCGGACGGGCCTTTTTTCTCTCGATGGAAGCGCTCTGGCGGCGGATCGCCGCGTTCATTTTCGAGGCTTCCGCATAGCTGCCTTCCCGGATCAGCTGATCCCGCTCCCGGATCATTTCCCGGAGCTTCCGGCCTTCCTCCACCAGCGTCCCGGTGGCGTCAAAATCCGAAAGACGGATCTGGGACGCGGCTTCGTCCAGCACGTCCAGCGCCTTATCCGGCAGGAAGCGGTCGGAAATATAGCGGGAGCTCATCTCGACAGCGGCGGTAATGGCATCGTCCGTGATGCGGACGTTGTGATGCTTTTCATAGTACGGTTTCAGCCCCTGAAGGATCGTTACGCACTCTTCTTTGGAGGGTTCCTCCACCGGCACCTGCTGGAACCGGCGTTCCAGGGCTGCGTCCTTTTCCACATACTTGCGGTACTCGTCCAGGGTCGTCGCGCCGATCATGCGGATTTCTCCTCTCGAAAGGGCGGGCTTTAAAATATTGGACGCATCCAGCGTGCCTTCCGCGCCGCCCGCGCCGATCATGGTGTGCATTTCATCCATGAAAAGGATGACGTTGCGCGCCATGGCGACTTCCTCGATAATGGTTCGGATCCGCTGCTCGAACTCGCCCCGGTATTTGGTCCCGGCCACCACCGCGGACATGTCCAGCATGACCAGACGGCGGTTTTCCAGATTCGCCGGCACAAGGCCGGAAGCAATCCGCAGGGCAAGGCCTTCCACAATCGCGGTTTTGCCGACGCCCGGTTCCCCGGTCAGGCAGGGATTGTTCTTGGTGCGGCGGCTTAAGATCTGGACCAGACGGCGGATCTCCTCCGTCCGTCCGATGACCGGATCCAGCGAACCGGTTGAGGCCAGAAAGGTCAGGTCCCGGCTGAATTTATCCAGAGTCGGGGTATCGCTGGGAGCGCCTTCCAGATTCTGCTGCTCGCTCAGGTACTCCGCGGCGCCTTCCGGATCGCTGCCGGCGGCTTCCCACAGGGCGGCATAGGCCGCCTGAATATCCACATTCATCGAAAAGAGCAGGCGGGTGGCCGAACAGCCGGAATCCTGAAGGATGGCCATAAGGATATGGGCCGTTCCCACCTTTTCTTCATCAAAATGGGTGCTCTCCAGCTCCGCCTGGTCCAGAAGGACCGCCGCGCGGGGGGAGAACTCCGGTTTTTTCTTTTTTCTCCGGCGCGCGGGAGTTTCCGACTCCGGCATGACGAATTTATCGATCAGTTCGTCCAGACGGATCTGGGTTACCCCGTGATCCTTTAAAACGCGGCTCGCCGTGCCGTCCGGCTCCAGCAAAAGGCCCATCAGGATATGCTCGCTGCCGGTATAGGCGCTTTCCTTTTCCAGCGCGTAGGTTGCCGCGATTTCCAGTGCTTTGATGCTTTCCGCAGTATATTCTTTTGCCATGTTCTTTCTCCGATCCGATCAGATCTTTTCCAGTTTCGCAAATGAGGCAAACAGCTTTTTTCTTCCCGCCGCATCAAAATCGACGGTCACTTCAAAATCTTTTCCGCCATCCTCGATCTTCGCGACCGTTCCTTCTCCGAACTTGCGGTGACGGACCCGGTCCCCTTCGGAATAATCCAGCGACGACGCCTTGACCACTTTAAACTGCTTCGGTGAAAAGCCTTTCGGCGGCCCGGTCAGCCGTCTCCCGGAGGAAGGAATGCCTCCTCCCGGAACCGGTTTCTTCTTTTCTTCATAGAAGGAGCCGAACCGGTCTTCGTCCAGAAGCTCTTTCGGAATTTCCTCCGCGAAGCGGGAAAGCCTGTGCACGTCATACTCTCCCCGCGTCATTCTTTCCCTCGCCATCGTCAGCGTCAGGGTTTTCATCGCGCGGGTCATGCCGACGTAGCAAAGCCGGCGCTCTTCTTCCAGCTCTTCCTCGTTCAGGTCGAAGATGGAATGAAAGCCCGGGAAAAGGCCGTCTTCCATGCCGACCAGATAGACGTTCGGGAATTCCAGCCCCTTGGCGCTGTGAATCGTCATCATCAGGACCCGGTCCGTGCCGCTGTCCATCGAATCGATATCCGCCACCAGGGCCACTTCCTCCAGAAAGCCGTTCAGGGTCGCGGACGGATTGGATTCCTCGTATAAACGGGCCTTGGAGACGAGTTCGTTCAGGTTCTCCAGACGCTCCAGGGCTTCATCCGTATCCTCATCCACCAACTCCTGACGGTATCCGGTATCTTTCAGAATGGTTTCAATCAGGGCCGCCGTACCGATTTCACCGGCAATCGCCTGCATGCGCCGGATCAGCAGCACGAAGTTTTCGATCTTTTCCGCGGCTTTTCCCATGCCGGGAATCTCCCGGGCCTTTGTCAGGGCTTCGTAGAACGTCATCCCGCCAATCCGGGCATATTCGTCCACACGGGAGATGCTGGTGGCGCCGATGCCCCGTTTGGGCACATTCAGGATCCGCTTCACTGCCAGGTCGTCCCTGGCGTTGGCGATGGTCTTCAGATAGGCCATGATATCCTTGATTTCCCTCCGGGCATAAAAGTTTACGCCGCCGATCAGCTGGTAGGGGATATTGGCGTAAATCAGCTTTTCTTCAAACAGCCGGGACTGGGCATTCGTCCGGTACAGGATAGCGAAATCGCTGTATTTCTCCCCTTTTTCCGCCTTCGCGCGGATATCCCGGACCACTTCAAACGCCTCGTCCGGGGCGGTGGGATACCGTTTCAGCCGGATCAGGGCCCCGTCACCCTTCGCGGTCCAGAGAGATTTGTCCTTCCTGCCCACGTTGTTGGCGATTACCGCGTTGGCGCCTTTCAGAATGTTGCCGACGGACCGGTAATTCTGTTCCAGCTTGATGACCTTCGCGTCGGGAAAATACTTTTCAAATTCCAGGATGTTGCGGATATCCGCGCCGCGGAATTTGTAAATCGACTGGTCGTCGTCACCGACTACGCAGAGGTTCCGGTATTTCGAAGCCAGCAGGCGGACGAATTCAAACTGAACGATGTTCGTATCCTGGTATTCGTCCACGCAGATATACCGCAGCCGTTCCTGATATCCTTCCAGCACGTCCGGATTTTTCTTAAACAGCTCCACGGTCTTCAGAAGCAGGTCGTCGAAATCCATGGCATTGCTGTTAAACAGATCTTCCTCATACAGACGGTACGCTTCCGCGTAGATCTCCTCGTCGCGGGTGCAGGCTTCGGACATCATGTCCGACGCCGGATGCATCCGGTTCTTTGCCGAAGAAATCACGGAAAGGACTTTTTTGACGGGAAAGCGCTTCGGATCCGCCTGAAGCCGGGCGATCACATTCTTCAGAACCTGTTTGGAATCGTCCGTGTCATAAATGGAAAAGCTGGTTCCGTATCCCAGCCGGTCCGCGAAGCGGCGGAGAATCCTCGCGCACGCCGAATGGAACGTGGAGACCCACACGGCCTCCGCGCCGAATCCGGCTATGGCATTGACCCTCTCGCGCATTTCATCGGCTGCCTTGTTCGTAAAGGTGATGGCCATGATATTGAACGGATCTACGTTCTTTTCCCGCATCAGATAGGCGATCCGGTGGGTGAGGACCCGGGTTTTTCCCGAACCCGCGCCTGCGAGAATCAGCAGCGGTCCTTCCGTACAGGTTACCGCTTCCTTCTGGGGACTGTTTAAATTTTCCAATAATTCCATCTTGTCCTTCTTCATTTTGCCGCCGGCCGGCGGCCTGATTTTTTCCTTGACATAAACCGCTTTCTATTGTACTATCATTTGGCATGGTCGATTGGTCAAGCGGTTAAGACGCCGCCCTCTCACGGCGGAAACAGGGGTTCGATTCCCCTATCGACTGTTCAGCGTCTGATGCGGAGCCTAATTCTACAGGCTCCGCATTTTTTATTTTTTGTCCGCAATGAACACCTCATCAAAGCGAATAATACAAAGTGCCGGTTCCCCTGTGTTGTTTTTAACACAAAGGGGACAGGCACTTTGTGCTGTTTATGATTCCCGGATGTTCCGCCGCGTTACATCTCCGGATCCGTGGGATCCCAGTCCTGGCCGGGGCTCAGCTTGGGAGCGGTGGGCTTTCCGAAGGGGCCGGGGTCTCCGCTGTCGTAGATCTTCACTTCCGTTCCCACGCCGCAGTGATCATAAATCCATTTCGCCGCCGCCACATTGACCCGGATACAGCCGTGGGACGCGGGGGAACCCAGTTTATTGTATTCGCTCCACGGGATGCCGTAATGGGAGTACGGGATGTTTGACGGCATGGAGTGAATGTAGATTCCGTCCACCACGCGGGCCGAATACTGTCCCCAGGTCGGTCCCATCAGTTCCTCCCAGCGGTTCTTGGCGTAGGTGTAATATACACCGGTGGGGGTTTCCATGCCCGGAAGACCGGTGGAACAGACAAACGCGATCACCGGAATGATATAGCCGTTGCCGCCGTCCAGGGCGTAAACCGTAATAGTGTTGCAGGCGCGGTTCACGCAGATCTGGAACGGGCCGCCGACCATTCCGGTAAGATCGGTCTGTTTTATGTTGTTCTTGTAGTAATACTTCAGGCCGTTCTCATAGAACCAGCCGGTCCGTCCGGCTTCGCCTTCCTCCACGTCGAAGGAGAGCGCCGCCAGGAAGGTTTCCTTCCCGGAATAGGCATGGGCATGATACGTACCGGCGTCGGAGAACTGGGTCAGGTCCACGCTTGCCACCCAGGTTTTCCCGAGCTTGGTGGCTTTGAACCAGATCAGGTCGTCCTGGTCATTCTTATCGCTCCAGACCGCAAATTGCACATTGTCTCCGGAGGGGTTCACAATGCCGAGATTGCGGGTCCCCTTGCCCGGTTTGTCCACGAAAGTAAAGTTCGCGACGGTCTTGTAATAATCTTTCGCTTCCGGAAGCGTGCAGGTGATTCCATTGCCCATGACCAGCGTCGTGCTGATATGGAACGTCCCGATCCGGTACTGATGGTTCCGGATGTCCGCTGCCGCGCGGAAGGAACCGTCGCTCTGCTTCTTTGCCGTATAGGTGAAGCTGTCCGCCTTATCCGTCTTTGTCCACAGCGTAAACTGGACGCTCTTCACTCCGGACGGAGCCGACGGCGACTGAAGCGCCACCAGGAATCGTCCTTCTTTCGTATTCTTTTTCACGATGCCCACGGTGCCGGCAGCCGTCTCGTCCACCTTCATGACGTATTTTTTCTTTACCGATTTCCGCGCGCCGCTGCTGTCCGTCACATAGAGCTGGGCAATATACTGTCCGCCTTTTTTGAACGTACTGATGGAGACGTCGGCTGTATAGCCTCCCTTTCCGTCCGCTGTGGTCTTGTACCATTTTTTGACCCCGGGATCCGATGCGCGCCAGATGCGGAACTGCACGTTGCTCACGCCGGTCTTGTTTGCAATCCCGGAAGCTTTCAGTGTGTAAACGGTCTGCTCCTTGCCGGTCTTTCCCGCATTCTTATCCGCATAGGAGATATTTCCGGCGGATTCCGCGAATTCAAAGCTGGTGGATTTGACCATTTTTTCCGGGCCGTTTTTCAGCCGGGCATAGAGCCGGACCTGATAGATTCCGGAATAGCCGCCCATATCCGCAATATTGCTGCCGGTCAGGACAAATTTGGATCCGGACCGGGTCAGCGCATATTCTTTCTTTTTGGCGGAATCCGCCTTCGGCCACACTTCCGCCCGGACCGACTCGATCTCAAAATCGCTGGTGAAACTGCTGGCGGTAATGGCAAAATTGCCATTGGAGGCATTCGTCTTGACCGCAACCGTTTTGACGGACGGGCTCTTCAGGTTAAACGTCTTTGTTCCGAGAATCTTCTCGGTTCCGTCCGCCATCGCCATATAGACATGGACGTTGACGGTTCCGAAGTTTTTGAAGTCCCGGATATAGGATTTGCACATATAAGTGGTTTCATCTATGGCATCCAGGGTGATCCAGGAAAGATCGTCCTGGTCTTTCACTTCGCTCCAGACCGCCGCTTTTAAACCGGTGACCTTTTCGGAGCTGGAGAAATTCGCCACTTTAACGGAATACTTTCCGTTGGTGCTGTTCGTCCCGATGGTAATTTTTCCGGTTGTCCCGCTGAAATCAACGGTGTCGGACGCCGAAAGCTGTTCGAAGCCGTTGCCGTCCACCGTATAGACCTGGATTTTGTATTTGCCTTTTACACCGGCATGTTTGGATGTATTCAGCGTAAACGTCCACTGCCCGCCGGAATTCTGCGTCAGGTTATAGGTATAAAGATCGCTTTTATCGCTCTTGTTCCAGGCTTTCGCGTAAACCTTTTTATAACCGGAGGCCGATGAAAACCCTTTGGTTGTGACCACCGCGGTTCCTTTGGTTTTGTTAAGGGAAGATACCGTGAGCGTTCCCTTCTTTGCGGAAGGAACGGTAAAATTCAGTGTCCCAAGGAGGACTGTTTTTCCTGGCTTTTTATAGACTTCCGCCGTAAATTCGCCGGGATCTTTGAAATCGGAAATCTTCAGCTGCGCCGAATAGGTCGAACTGGATTCCGATGTCTCCATTACAACATACTGCTTATCGTCCTC
>CADBNG010000323.1 GCA_902795985.1 uncultured Lachnospiraceae bacterium | reverse complement strand
TCGTCGCGACACTGACAATGGTCGCGCCTATGATAATCTTCGGTATTCCGGAGACCTCCGCAATCCAGGTTGCGGAATCCACAAAAAGCTGCCCGCCAATGATAATCAGAGCCAGTCCGACCAGAAGCAGGACAATAACGATAAAAATATGCATGATGATTCCATTCGAAACCGTTCCTTATGGGAGCCGGTTCCGGATCAGTCCTTCTTTTCGAACTTCTCCTTGATTTCTTCGATCTTTTCCTTCAGATCGACATCCCCAAGCTTTCCTTTCACTTCGTCGATCTTTTCCTTCAGATCGATATCCCCGAGCATCCCCTTTACTTCATCGAGCTTTTCTTTCAGATCGATTTCGCCCAGTTTTTCCCTTACTTCTTCCAGCTTTTCTTTCAGATCGGCCTCTTCCAGTTTTTCGCCGACCTTCCCTTTGATTTCATCAATGGTTTCCTTAATATCCATCTCAGACCTCCTGTAAAAAGCAACCTCGGTTCCCGCGTATTTTATCACACAGGCCTCCGTCTCACAATGATATTATAAACGATCCTCAAAAAAAATGTTTCTTCAGGAAAGTACTCTGCAGCGCAATCTGTTCTTCATGGGACGCGGAAGCGCAGCTTTCTCTCAGTTCGACCAGGCTGTCATGATAACGGCGGACCGCCTGTTCGTATTCCTCAAAATCCCGGATGCCGATCCAGTCCGATACGCGGATCCGCTCCCCGGTCCTTCTGCCGCATTCGCCTTCCTGCAGATAGTAGGAAAAGCTTCCGTCTTCATGATAGATTCTTCCCAGCGGATACATCCGGCAGATCCCGGGACGGTACGCGTGGATGGTGCAGCGCCCGTTTCCCCCGAGAAAGACACAGGAGCCGTCCTCCCGGACATTCAGCCCCGGCAGGACCACGCCGTCCACCACTTCCATGCGGATCATTCCGTTTCGGAGCATCCCTTCGAAGGAATAATTCAGCCCGTCTTTCAGCATCCGGATATCATATTCATCCAAAACGATCATCACGGCGGACTCCTGACAGCACTCGGCGCAGCCCGCGCAGTCATTGCAGCCCACGGGAGCTTTGTCACTGCCGCAAAGGAGACGGTCCTCACGGATCAGCTCTGTATCGATTTCCCGAATCATAGGTTCTCCCTTTCCCGCGTTATTTCGCGTTCCGGTCGATGAACTCCGCCCTCACTTTGGAATACAGAATCTTCTGGCTCTCATAGATTCCGAAATAACCGGAGAGCATATAGGCGATCGCAGAGGCCGCCGCATAATACAAAAGGCCGGGTGCTCCGAACAGTTCCACGCTCAGTACAATAGCCGCCAGAGGACTGTTGAACGCTCCGCAGAACATGGCGATCAGGCCGATGGATGCCGCAAAGCCGGCCGGGATTCCAAGAAGCGGTCCCATCGTGCAGCCCACGCAGGCTCCGATGAAAAAGGAAGGAACAATTTCCCCGCCCCGGAAACCGCAGCCCAGCGTAATCGCCGTAAACACAATTTTCAACAGAAATCCAATGGCCGGGGCGCTTCCGGTTTCGATGGCCGTACGAATCACCGCGTCACCGGCTCCGTTGTACATATCGGTACGCAGGAGGACGGTCAGCAGCAGAATCACAGCGCCGCCCACGGCCGCCCGCAGGTATTGATTTTTTACAAGCCGGCCTGCCAGATGGGCGGTGATATGCATGGATTCACAGAAAAGAATACTCACCGCCGCGCAGATCATGGCAAGTACGATGACCCGGATCATCATGAGAATGGACAGCGGCTCCGCCGTAACGGTATAGGCCGAAGGGATCATGCCGACGGAAATGGAAATGCCGTAAGCCGTCAGCGACGCGATCAGACAGGGTACCAGGGCGGCGTAATACAGAACGCCGACACTGATCACTTCCAAAGCGAAGATCACCGCTGTCAGAGGCGTACCGAACAGTGCCGCAAAAACAGCGCTCATTCCGCACAGGGTCGCAATCCGGCGGTCTTTTTCATCCAGATGGTACAGCATGCTCACTTTGCATCCGATGCTCCCGCCGAGCTGCAGCGCGGCGCCTTCCCTTCCGGCGGACCCGCCGCAAAGGTGCGTCAGCAGCGTGGAAACGAAAATCACGGGAACCAGTCTCAGCGGAATCTGCTCCCCGGTATGGATCGAATCGATCATCGCGTTGGTTCCCCTGCCGCTCAGATGAAGCCCTCTGTAAAGAAGGACAATCACCAGCCCGGCAGCCGGCAGCAGAAAAATCAGCCAGTGGCGCTCTTCTCTCACGCCGGTTGCGAAATGAACCGCCAGATAAAAAGCCGCGCCGACCAGACCGCAGCAGAGCCCTGCCGTGATGGATATCAGGACCCATTTGGCAAACTTCCGTCCGTAAAACTTCGCGCCGACGAACAGCCGTCTCCCTATATAAAACATATAGTTTTTGATCTTCTCAAATCTCATGCGTGCAATTATACCACAGAGCTCCCGTCCCGGCCACAAACTCTTGATGTTTTCAGCAAAATAACGCAAAGGGAACCGGCGCTTTTTGCCGAAAAATGACACAGAGGGGACAGGCGCCCTGTGCTGAAAAATGTCACAAAGCGCCTGTCCCTTTTGTGTTAAAAAAATAATGAAAAGCTCCGGCCCCTCTGTCATAACTCCACGGAATCATGTATAATGTTCCCCAGACTATTAAAGGGGAATTGATCCATGAACCGATTAAATGATCTGATCCCGGCAATCCGCCCTGCCGACGAAGCCTGCCGTATGGAGGCTGTTAAAGCCTGGAACCGGCTGGCGAAACCGCTCGGCAGCCTCGGCGTCCTGGAGGAAGACGTGGCTGCGGTCGCGGCGCTGACCGGGGACGTGTCCGTCCCGTCCGGCAAACGGACCCTCCTGGTGTTCTGCGCGGATAACGGAGTAATTGCAAACGGTGTAAGCCAGTCCGACGAATCGGTAACCGAAGCGGTTGCCGCTGCTCTCGGCGCCGGCACAAGCACCGTCAACTATATGGCGGCTCATGCCGGCTGTGATGTCGTACCGGTGGATATCGGCATGAAGCTTCCCACACCGGAAAATGTCCTTGCCCGGAAGATCCGCTGCGGGACGGACGATATTTCAAAAGGCCCGGCCATGACGCGGGAGGAATGCGAAAAAGCTGTCCTTGTCGGTATTCAGCTGGTAAAGGAAGAGCAGGATGCCGGAACGAATCTCCTGCTGGTCGGTGAAATGGGAATCGGCAATACGACCACCACCGCCGCCGTTTCCTCCGTTCTTCTGAATGTTCCGCCGGAGATCATGACCGGCCGGGGAGCCGGACTCTCCGACGACGGTCTTGCCCGGAAAACCAGGGCCGTAAAAGAAGCGGTCTCCGTCAATAAACCTGACCCCGATGACCCCCTCGACGTGCTGCAAAAAGTCGGCGGACTGGACCTGGCCGCCCTTTGCGGCGTCTGCCTGGGCGGCGCGCTGTACCGCGTTCCCGTAATCCTGGACGGTGTGATCACCAACACGGCCGCTCTTCTGGCCGTCCGGATGTGTCCCCCTGCCCGGGATGCCCTGATTGCTTCCCATCTCTCGTCGGAACCGGCGGCAAAGCTTCTTCTGGAAGCCCTTCGCCTGAGCCCGGTGATTACCGCGGGACTGCATCTGGGCGAAGGAAGCGGGGCCCTGCTTGCCCTGTCCCTGCTGGACCAGACGCTGGCGGTATACCACAGCGGACATACCTTTTCCCACCTGGGAATCGATGCCTATACCCCCCAGTAAACGGAGCGGCCATGTTTACACTTGTCATCGGCGGAAGCGCCAGCGGAAAAAGTGAATTTGCCGAACAATGCATGCTCTCCCGTCCCGGACAGCGCATTTATCTTGCCACCATGCAGGTCTGGGATGACGAAAGCCGCGCCCGGGTGCGCCGTCACCGGGAGGCCCGCGCCGGCAGGGGCTTTGCCACCCGGGAATGTCCTTTCTCTTTATGGGAAACCGATATCCCCGCTTTCTCCAATGTCCTGCTGGAGGATCTGGACAACCTTACCGCCAACGAAATGTTTTCCGAAAACGGCGGCGGAAAAGAAGCCGTCCTTCAAGGCGTTTTTTCCATACTTGAACGCTGTGCCGATCTGACGGTTGTCGCCGGAGAGGTTTATTCCGGAGGCAGCGTTTATCTGGATGATACCTTGTCCTTTCTGAAAACGCAGGCCGAGATTACCCGCGCCCTGGCCTCCAGGGCCGACCGGGTCGTCGAGGTGGTCTGCGGTCTTCCCAATGTACTGAAGGGAGCGTTTGAATGATTGTTCTGGAAACGATCGCGGTGGCCTTTTCCATGTTTTCCGCGATCCCGATGCCGAAAATCGACTGGAACAAAAGGAATATGAAGTATTCCCTGGCCGCTTTCTGGCTGATCGGCGCCGTGATCGGACTGATCTGCTGTGGCGCTGCCTCTTTGTGCCGTCTCGCGGGAATTCCGCCGCTCCTTCGAGCCGCGGTTCTCTGCCTGATCCCCGTTCTGGTCACCGGAGGAATCCATCTGGACGGCTTTGCCGACACCGCCGACGCCCTGGCCAGCCACGCCGAACCGGAAAAGAAGCTGGAAATTATGAAAGACCCGCGCACCGGGTCCTTCGCGGTCATCCGGCTGATCTGTGTTTTCATACTGACTTTCGCCCTGTGGGCGGTTCTTCCGGAATACCGGCCGGTCCCCATCCTCCTGAGCTTCTGCCTCTCCCGCTCCATGTCCGGACTGGCGGTTGCCTCCTTCCCTCTGGCAAAAAACACCGGCCTTGCCCACACTTTTGCCTCCTCCGCGGATAAAAAACGGGTTGCGATGATCCTTTTCATCGTCAGTCTGGCCCTCTGCGCCGGCCTGTGCTTCTTTGGCCTGGGCGGCATCTCCATGGCCGCCGCGGCCTGGCTCGTTTTCGTGTATTACTTTTTCATGAGCCAGCGTCAGTTCGGCGGCATTACCGGTGATCTGGCCGGATGGTTCCTGGTCCGCGCGGAGGAATGGATGCTGATCGCGCTGACACTCACCGAACTGATTGCGGCAAAAGCCGCTCTGTAACGGCTGACTGACACAACCGGTATTTCCATGCCGGATATTGCGGGTCTTTAAATACATAGCCTGCCGGAGGCGGATTTTAAACACGCATCTTCTCACGCGTTAATCTGTTTCCTGCTGAAAAGGAGAATTCCATGATATTCATCACCGGTCCGATGTTTTCCGGAAAAAAAGAATACGTCTGCCGCGCCCTCGGCTGGACGGATGAGGAATTTGAAAAGAACGCGGTAAACAACGCCCATGAACGGGCCTTTGCCTCCGAAGATCTCCCGGCACTGGCCGACGAACTGTCGAAGAAAACCGTCGTCATTGCTTCCGAGGTCGGCGCCGGCATTGTTCCCGTGGAAAAAGAAGCCCGGGCAGGCCGGGAAAAAGCCGGCCGGCTGGCCTGCATGCTGGCGGAACGGGCCGATACGGTCATCCGTGTCTGTGTCGGGATTCCGCAGTGCCTGAAGGGGGAGCTTTTATGAGAGTCGAGCTGATCCGCCACGGCGAAACCGAATGGATGAAAAACCGCCGGTATCAGGGCCGCACAGACGTGCCCCTTTCCGAAGAAGGCATCCGGCGGCTGCGGCCGGCCGGCTTTCACCCCGCGCAGATCTATGTTTCCGGCATGAAGCGCGCGGACCAGACGGCAGAAGCGATCTTTCCCGGCGTTCCCCGGATTGCCGTCCCCGGTTTGGCCGAAATGGATTTCGGCGTATTCGAGGGCCGTACGGCCGACGAAATGGCCGATGACGCGGCCTACCGCACCTGGGTGGACGGCATGTGCATGGGCGCCTGCCCCGAAGGAGAATCCACCGACGGCTTCTGTGACCGTGTCTGCTCCGCCTTTGCCGCGCTGATGGACCGGCTCTGTGAGGATCCGGACGCAAAGGACTGCATCATCGTCGCCCACGGCGGCACCGCCATGGCCGTTATGGACCGGTACGCGGATATCCAAAGAAGCTTTTATGAATGGCACTTAAAAAGCGGCTGCGGGTTTATTCTGGAGGGAAATGACTGGAAATCCCGTCGGACTCTTCATTTTCTCGGAGAATCGGACTATAATAGGGACAGCAAAAACGGCGCCTGAACCGCAGCAGAAAGCTGCAGAAAGAAGGACATATGAACAACCTGTATGAAACCGCCGCCGCCCTCGCTGATGAATGCGGATTCAGCCATAAAGGGCCGCTTACGACCGACACCCTGATCCTTCACGAAGAAGTGCGTGAAATGTGCGCTTCCGGCAAATGCTTAATGTACGGAAAGAACTGGCGCTGTCCGCCTCACTGCGGAACGCTGCCCGAGCTGGAAGAAAAAATGCGCCAGTATAAAAACGGCATTATCGTACAGTCCACCGGCGAGCTGGAAGACGACTTCGACGCGGAAGTCATGATTGAAACCGAGCAGATTCATAAAAAACGCTTCAACGAACTGGCGAAAAAGCTGCATGAAATCGAGCCGAAAATCATGCCTCTTTCCGCCGGGACCTGCACCCTCTGTCCGACCTGCACCTGTCCCGACGAGCCCTGCCGCCAGCCCGGCAGAGCCTTTTCCTCCATGGAAGCCTGCGGTCTGAACGTCAGTGAGGTCTGTACCAAAAACGATATCCCGTATTATTACGGGAAACTGACCATCACCTATACCAGCTGCATCCTCTTCTGAGCCCGCTGCTGAAATAATACAATTAGAGAGGACAATATTCATGTTCCGGAAAAAATGGTCCGGCAAACCCTGGTACCCCTATGCTGTCGCCGGGTGCATCACAGTCATTGTTTTTGTCATTCTTCAGAATATCGGACATGTACTGGGAGGCGTTCGCACCTTTCTCGGTTACTTTATCCCCGTTGTTATCGGCCTGATCATCGCCTATCTGATGAATCAGCTCTCCGTTTTTTACCAGCAGAAGCTTTTTGCCTGGATCAAAAAAGAACACACCCGGAATCTTGCCGCTATTACGCTCTCCGTCCTCACCGTTCTGGGAAGCGTTACCGGCGCGCTCGTCCTGCTGGTTCCCCAGCTTGTGGACAGCGTTACGACCTTTGCCAATAACCTGAAGTCTTATGAGGATTCCGTAAAGGTTTTTATCCAGAACTGGAACTTCCTTTCCGCGGATGCCACAAAAAGGATTCTGGACTTTCTGGATTCTTCCGGCGGAATTCTGGAATACATTACGAACTACACAGTGGATCATCTTTCCAGTATTCTTCCCGCCGTCGCCAATACCGGCAAGAGCATTATCACCTGGGTTATTTCCTTTATCCTCGCCGTTTATTTTCTTGCGGGAAAACAGCTGCTGAAAAACGGGCTGAAGCGCTTTCTGCATGCCCTGTTCCTTGATGAAAACTATGTGAAGGTTTCCTATTTCCTGCACCGCTGCAACCAGATCACGGCCCGTTTCCTGGTCTACAACATCATCGACGCCGTCATCATCGGCCTGGTTAATGCCCTGCTGATGGTCATTTTCCGTATGCCCTACATCGGCCTTCTTTCCGTTGTGGTCGGCGTCACCAACCTGGTGCCCACCTTCGGCCCGATCGTCGGCGGCGTAATCGGCGCCCTGATGCTCTTCCTTATCAATCCGTGGCATGCGCTGATCTTTATCATCTTTACAGCGGCCCTGCAGTTCTGCGACGGTTATATTCTGAAGCCCAAACTTTTCGGCAGTACGCTGAACGTCCCGGGGCTCTGGATCCTGACCGCCGTTATCGTATTCGGACGGGCAATGGGTGTCCTCGGCATCCTGCTGGCCATTCCGGCCATCGCCATTATCGATTTCGCTTACAAAGAATACTTCATGCCCTGGCTGGAACGCCGGCATAATAAACGTCAGGCGGAGGAAAATCAGACCCGGCTCCGGGAAAACGAAAAGGACGCCC
>CADBNG010000322.1 GCA_902795985.1 uncultured Lachnospiraceae bacterium | reverse complement strand
GGTCCGGTACAGGCTGGAACCCATACCGGTCTCCGTTATGACCGCGCCCATTACAACGAACAATGGCATACACGTCAGCGCGTAGTTTGTCGCCTGCGTGAATGGTTCACTGGCGACAATGGTGCCTGCGTAGTTCAGGTCCTTTACGATCCAGAGGCCGACAAAACCGACAATGATGAGGGCAAAGCCGATCCAGACTCTTAAAAAGATCAGTACAAGAAGGATAATAAATCCGATAATACCGATCATCATTTCCCGTGTCATGACTTAGCTCCCCCCTTTCCTTTCGCGGTTTTCAGTCTGTCCTTGATTTCCGTAAAGGTGGCGGCGTTGATGACTGTCCCGGTCTTCAGGAAATGGAACACATTATAGAAAGCGCATACACCGGACACGATCAGCATGATCGCAATCAGATCATAGATCGGCCAGTGCGGAAACGGCGGAACGTCCATGGCCAGGCCCTGGCTTGCAGCCTTTGAGGCTTTAATAAAGGTGTAATAACCGGCAACAAACATCATGACTCCGCAAAGAATCAGATTGGCAACCTGCAGGATATTCTGACCTTTCTGAGGAAATTTCTCCGCGACTACGTCCACCTTGATATGGGAATTGTACATTGTAACGATCGGCAGCGCGCACATGGCAACCAGCGCCATTACGATCTGCGAAGTCTGGACGCTGCCGTTGATCGCGTTTTTAAAAAACGCGCGGCTGATAACATTGACCGTCGTATTGATCATAATGTACAAAACGGCGACAATTGCGATCCAGGTCAGCGCAGTAAAGATCACACCGACAACCCGGTCGACCTTTTCCATGCTTGTGGCCCTGCTGTTCAACTTGTTGTCTTCCACTTTTACTTGTTCACCTCCTCATTGATAACAGATCGACAATACCGAATCTGTAAAGGGTTCAGTCCCCTCTTCTGCATTATAACGTAGCAGAATGATAATTCTATATACAGTGTATTTTTAAATGCAGTCAAAACTGTTTTTCTTATATAACAGTTTGCTATAAAAAATAAAAATCTGTCTATAGAAAATATAACACACTAGGGAGAAAATATCTAATATAAACAGGTTCCTTCTCTGCGGCTCTTTTATCACGCCGCAGGGCAGAGGCCTTATGTGCAACCTGAGACAATTTAAACAGGAGGAGAAAAATGAAAAAAGTTTTAAGTCTTCTTATCGCGGCCGCCATGATCGTTACATTAATGGCCGGCTGCGGATCTTCCGGCGCAGCTCCTGCGGCAAATGAAGCTTCCAAGGCAGCCTCTGCTGCCTCTGCTGCTGCTTCCGAAGCTGCCGCTGCCGCTACCTCTGCGGCCAGCGAGGCTGCTTCCGCTGTTTCCGAAGCTGCCACCGCCGCTGCTTCCGCGGCCAGCGAGGCTGCTTCCGCTGTGGAAGAAGCCGCTCCCGCTGAAGAAGCTGCTCCCGCTGCTCCCGCCGGCGTAGGTGCCGAAGGCGAGTATGTTGCTCCGGAAGGCTATGACTGGCCCGAAATGACCATCACCGTCAACGACTACAACGTTGTCGGATCCGGCCCGCAGCAGGCGACCGACCTTGCCTGCAACTTCATCGAAGAAGTATCCGGCGGAAAAATCAAGTGCGACCGCTACTACGGCGGAACCCTGATGGAATCCACCGACTCCTTCGCCGGAACCGTGGACGGTCTTGCCGACATCACCTTCTATCTGTACACCCTGAACTCCGGTGTTTCCGTTGTTCATAACCTCTTCACCGCTTACTACACCCGCGAGATGCCCGACATGCTCGGCATGATGGATATCATCAACAACACCATCGACGCTGTCCCGCAGTTCCGTGAAGAGTTTGTCAAGCAGGGTCTGTACGAGCTCGTCGCCTGCCCGACCAGCAGCTCCCGTTTCGAGTTCAAGGACGCGGATCTGTGCGCAACCATCAAGACCCCGGATGACCTGAAAGGCCACATCATCCAGTCCAGCGGATACAACACTCCCGCATGGGCAAATCACGGCGTATCCGGTATGGCCATGCCGCCTTCGGAGTGGTACTCCAACCTGGAGCGCGGTGTCGTTGATGCTCTGACCATGAACCTTCCGGGCGTCCGTGACTTCGGTCTGGCGGATGTTTCCAACGGCTACATTGAGTTCGGCAACAACGGCGGTCTGTATCATTCCGCTTCCGGTTACTTTGCCAACAACGAGACCTTCGAGAGCTGGGATCCCGAAGTTCAGGACCTGGTCGTAGCAGCCTTCCGTAAGGGCGTCCGCTTCAACTGCGAACGTGACGTTAAGGCAACGATCGAAATTTCCCAGTCCGAGAAAGACGCCGGCAAGTTCTTCAACATCATTCCGGAAGAAGAGATGCAGCCCTGGTATGATCTCGGCATGGAAACCATCAATCTGTGGAAAGAAGAAGTCAACGGCATGGGTATCGATGCGGACGCCGTATTTGACGGCTACATGGCTCAGGTTGACGAATACTTCGCAACCCACTGATCTTTGCTTACCGGCCAAAGCATTGTAAGCTGAGACTGACCGGTAAACAGCTGCCGTTATAAAGCGGCATACCATAAAACAACATGTTGCGGAACGGGTTCTTCGTTCCGCAACTTTTTTATGAAACCGATATTCCTGCGCCGGAAGCGTCCTTGCCTGTGCCGGTTTTTTCCTGTATTATCTGAATCATACGAAGGGCCGAGGCCATGAAGCCCCGGCAGTTAAATTGAAAGGAACCTGGGAATGAGTCTGGAAATACTGCAAAACGTCTGGCCGGAATGGGAGGTTCTCCGTCTGCTCGGCCGGGGATCCTACGGCGTTGTCTACGAGGCTGCCCGGAATGAAAACGGCCTGGTCAGCCGGTCGGCCATCAAAATCATCGAGATTCCCACAACTGCTTCTGAGGTGGATGCTCTGCAGTCGGAAGGTCTGACCGACGCCCAGACCCGGGATTATCTGCGGGATATCGTCAATGAAGTGACCAACGAAATCCGGATCATGGAGTCTTTCAAGGGAAAAGACAATATCGTCAGTGTCGAGGATTTCCGGGTTATTGAAGACCCCGATCACGCCCACTGGACCATCATGATCCGGATGGAGCTGCTGACGCCGCTGACGGACTACCTGAAAAACAACGAGATGACGGAAGCGGAGGTCATCAAACTCGGCCGGGATCTCTGCACCGCCCTGGAACTGTGTGAACAGCAGGGACTGATCCATCGGGATATTAAACCGGAAAACATCTTTATCAACCGCTTCGGCGATTTCAAGCTGGGAGACTTCGGTGTTGCCCGAAGGCTGGAAAGCACCACCGTTACCCTGTCGATGAAGGGGACGCGAAGCTACATGGCCCCGGAAGTGGAACGGGGAGAACCGTACGGTTCGAATGTGGATCTTTATTCCCTCGGTCTGGTCCTGTACCGTCTGATGAACCGGAACCGTTCTCCGTTTCTGAATCCCGACCATCCGGTTCCGACTTCAACCGAACGGATCATGGCCAACCAGCGGCGCTTAAACGGCGAACCGCTCCCGCCTCCGGCCTGCGCGTCACCCGTACTGTCGGAAGTCATCCTTACAGCCTGCGAGCCGGATCCTTCAAAACGTTTCATAAACGCCGCCGCCATGAAAAAAGCCCTTTCGCTGGCGGAATCCGCCGGGGCTCCCCGGATGGACGGCACGGAAACCATCCCCGCAAGACCCCGCCCCCAGAACCGGCCGGCTTCTGCCCCGGGCCGAGGCCGTTCCGTAAAAAAGTCCCGAAGCCCTTATCTTCCGGTCGTTCTGGTCTCTGTATGTCTTGCCGTTCTCGCCATTGTTCTGGTGGTCATACTGACCGGCAAGGACAATAAAAACGATGAACCAGAAACCGCTTCTACATCTTCTGAAATGACCGCCGAGGCATTCGAAGAGTCTCCCACCGCCGTACCGGAGCTGACTTCTGCCGCTGCTGCTTCTGCAGCGGATCAGGACGAGGTCTTCCGTGTTCTGCAGAACGCCGGAGATCTGGCCGCCGCCGGAGATTATGACTCGGCAATTCAGATTCTCGACACCGCCCTTTTGAATCATCCGGATTCCCGGGAGCTGGTAACCGCCAAAATCGAATATCAGGACGCGAAAGAAGACGAAGAAAAGAGAAAGAAACAGGAAACGCCTTCTGCTACGCCCACCGTTTCACCGGTGAAAGTGGATTACGACAACGCCGTCGGCATTTTTTATCTGAAAAACGGCGGGAAAAACCTGCGTTCCAAACCCACCTATAACAGCGACCTGGTATTAACCATCAAGAGCACTTCCACTAAAATGTATTATTTCGGCGAACAGCAGGAGGGGGCCGGCTCGGACGGTCTGACCTACACCTGGTACAAAATCTTCCTGGAAGACGGGACCACCGGATGGATCCGCAGCGATTTCGTAACGACCGTTCTGGGCGAACCCACCGTCCCGCCGACGCCGGAACCGGAAATCGTCTATGTCAATCCGCTGGATGCCATGTCCATTTTCTATATTACGGACGGAGAGAAAAATGTCCGGAGCGAGCCGTCCTACTACAGCACGCTGGTCATGACCATCACGGATCCTTCGGAACCGCTGTACTACTTCGGCGAATCCCAGTACGGTCCCGGATCCGACGGGCAGACGCACCTGTGGCACCGGATCTATCTGGAGGACGGAAGCGGCGGATGGATCCGCAGCGACCTCGTGACGGCCCAGAAGGGAACTCCCCCAAAGCCGGAGGAAAAAACTCCGACGCCAACCGAAGCACCAACAGAAACGCCGACAGAAGAGCCGGCACCGATGATAACCTACAATCCGCCGGATACGGAAGTCCACGCCGTTCTGGCCGTCAAATCCTGCAATGTCCGGAGCGAACCTACTCACGACAGTGACAAAGTCACTTCTCTTGAAGACTTTACCCAGACCCGGTTTTACGGAGAACTTGAGGCCGGCCCGGGTTCCGACGGGAAAATCCATGACTGGTACCGCCTCTATTTCGACGGAGGTTCCGGCTGGGTCCGTGAGGAGTATATTTACTGGGGTATGAGCTATGGCGCGCCGCGGGAGGACCTGACGCAAGTGGAGCTGCGGAAGCAGCCGACCTATGAAAGCGAGCTGGTTGCCACAGCAGATTATGTGATCTCCTGCGATGACAAACCGCAGTATGGTCCGGACGAAAACGGCGACGATGTCCTGTGGTCCCATGTCTTCCTTCAGGAAGCCGAAAACGGGATCGTGATCCACGGATGGGTAAAAGCCGAGGAGCTGATACACGGCTGATCCGGACAAGGGCCGCTTCGCCAGGTCGGACAGTTCGATTATTGTAATATCTTAAAAATTATTCTGTATGATGTATGAACTCCGGGTCTGCTTTTGGCCGGGAGTTCATACATATTATGCTGCAGCAAGGCTGCTGAAAAAATCATCCGCTTTACTGCCGTGGATTCGTATCTATTTATAATAAATGCTGTATATTATATGAATTTCCGGCTTTTTTACCGTAATCCCTGATCTCTGATAATGACGGCATGCTGTTTGCAGGACTCTTTTTACTCAAAAGGAGTCCTCTTCTGCTTTTTAACGCCGGCCTTTTTTTCACAAAAAAAGAAAAGCCCATAGCATAGGCTTTTCTGTGGAAATGGAGCATAGGGGGATCGAATTCCGCCCTGCCATTAAACACCTTGACCATATATTCAATCAGCTCGTCGTCGGAAAAACGATCCATGGCCTCCGTCTTGAAAAGGAAAGCAGTCCCTGTACATCGCTTTAAAGATGAAGAATTATTGTCCACATCTTTCATCATCATTCTATAGAAAACGCAAAACTATTGGTTTTT
>CADBNG010000321.1 GCA_902795985.1 uncultured Lachnospiraceae bacterium | reverse complement strand
TCAAAGACCGGGGACAAGTTCCGGCAGCAAATTGTCTTCGCGCTCGTTTGGCTGATGCCGCCGGGGCTGTGGACAGCAGACGATCTGCGTGCTGAGGCCATTGCGTCGAAAGACAAAAAATTGTTTTGGTTCTTTGCCGGAATCCGATATAATAATACCGACATTACAAAGCAATTGCCGCAGGGAGGAACTTAAAATGGAAGAAGAAGCAAAAGTCTGTGCCAGCGACGATAACGGTGCCGGCGGCGCAATTGATTTTATCGCGAGTGAAAAGAACAATGTGGACGAAATAAGGAAAAGCGCATACGCGGACTGCGCATGGGCTAAGGAACCGGAAAAGATTCCGGAAGAGAATATTGCGGAAACCGTTGAGACGGAAGTTCTGATTGTGGGCGGCGGGATCGCCGGTCTGGCGGCGGGAGCGCGCTGCACGGATCTGGAGCTGTCCTGCATCGTGCTGGAAAAGTATCACGGCATTGTTGCCCGCGGCGCGCATATTTCCTGTTTGGAATCCGAGGTCATGAAAAAGAACGGCGTCCATATCGATAAAAAACAGTTCGCCCGGGACTGGATGCATATCTGCGGAAGCCGCGTGAACGAGGACCTGCTGTGGCTGTACATCAATAACTGCTCGGACGCGGTGAAATGGATGTGCGATCTGGGCGGAGACAACGTAGAGCTGAGGCTTTTCGGCGGCCGCTATAAGGGTCCGGACTTTACGGAGTATGACGGGACCCACTATCTTGTGGAAAGGCCCGGACAGACCCGTTATAAATCCAAAGGAGGCGCCCGTTTAATGTGCGAAATCTTCCAGGAGCACTGTCTGGAAGGCGGAAACAGGATCCTTCGGAACACAAAGGCACAGTATCTGGAAAAAGACGGCAGCGGAAGGGTGGTTTCCGCGGTTGCGCTGTGTGAGGACGGCGTATACCGCAGATTCAAAGGGACGAAAGCGGTGATCCTGGCAACCGGCGACATCGGTTCCAACCCGGATATGGTCCGGACGTTCTGCCCGATGGGCCTGGTGCCGAAGCGGAACGGCTACGCGCCGGTGGATCCGAAAACCAAAACCGGCCTGAATACCGGCGACGGCCACCGGATGGCATACTGGATGGGCGGACAGTTCGAGACTCCGTCCTGGGCGTTGTCCATGCACCTTCTGGCCTACTCCATCTATGTTTTCTTCTTCCTCTTTGTGAACCGGGACGGAAAGCGCTTTATGAATGAGGATACCTGGGTTCAGGCCAAGGCGATCCGCTGCGCGATGCAGCCCAGGGGCGAGTTCGCCTATACCGTCTTCGACAGCAAGTGGTTTAAGGAGCTGGGCGAGCGCAGCAGCATTACCGGCGGGCAGTTTACGGATCCGCTGATTCTGGATTACGGCCAGGAATGGTCCGACGACAACGGCATTGACAGGCAGATTGAGCGTTACGTGAAGCTGGGAACCTGCTTTAAGGCGGATACCCTGGAAGAACTGGCTGAGAAGATGGAAGTGCCGGTGGAGACGTTTAAAGCCACGGTTGCCCGTTACAATGAGCTCTATGAAAAAGGGGATGACGAGGATTACGGCAAGCGCAGCGAACTGCTTACCAGCATTACGGAACCCCCGTTTTACGCGCTGAAGTGGGGCCCGGCCCTGCTGAACGTGCACGGCGGCATGATCACCGACACCGGCATGCGCATTCTGGATGAGGACAATCACCCCATCCCCGGCCTCTACGCGGTCGGAAACACCGCCGGCGGCCTTTACGGAGTGGACTACCCGCTGATCTGGAACGGCAACAGCCATTCCCGCGCTATCACCTGGGCGCGTCAGGCCGTCAAAACGATCAAAGAAACCGAGTAAAAAGACACAAAGGGGACAGGCACAAAAGTGACAGACGTATAGGGGACAGGCCTCCTGCGCCGGAAAACGGTACAGGAAGCCTGTCCCTTTTGTGTCGAAAAACAGCACAAAGTGCCTGTCCCTTTGTGCTGTTTCTGCGGTCGAATCAGATGTGCAGGCAGGCCTGGAAGGCCTGGTTGACGGCATCGGAGATGGTGCCGGCATTTTTCGCGTCGCCGATGATGAAAACGTCGGTTTCGGGGGCGCTGTGACGGAGAAGGTCCGTTTCATCCCATTTGGGGATCATGCCCATGGCGGAAAGGACGGTGTCGCATTCGTAACGGACGGTTTCGCCTGTGGCGGTGTTTTTGCAGAGAATATAGCCGTCGCCGACTTCGGAAAGCATGTTCTCGTAATGAACGGGAATGTTCTTTGCCCGGGTGATGGACATCAGTTCTCTGGCGCTGGGACCTGCGTTGGCCCACATGCGGTCAAAGTTGGTTTTCTCATCGCACATCTCCACGATGACGACTTCACGGCCCTGGTCGGCCAGGTCGATGGCTGCTTCGATGCCGACGGAGCCCGCGCCGATGATCACGGCCTTCTGTCCCACTTTTTCCGGAGCGCGTTCCGCGTCGGGAGCCCACATCACAGGATGTTTGTCCGCGCCGGGAACGTTCGGGAGACGGGGGTCCGCGCCGATGGCGATAACGATGGCGTCATAGTCTTCCTTATCGAGCATTTCTTTTGTTGCCTTTGTGTTGAAAAGGATCCGCACGCCGTTCTTTTCGTATTTTCCGGCCTGATAGCGGAGCCATTTCAGGTAATCGGCCGCGTCCTTCTTGAACGGAGGCAGGGACGCCTCGAAAACCTTGCCGCCGACTTTATCGGCCGCCTCGTACAGGGTGACGTCATGGCCTCTGTCCGCCAGGGTCATCATGGCCTGGACCCCGCCGGGGCCGCCGCCGACCACCGCGACTTTCTTCTTAACCGGAGCCTTGGGCACCACGCCGTCGCGAAGCTCGGAGGTCATGGCGGACATGGGGTTGACCGCGCACCAGATGGGCTTCGGGATGAAAAGATGCTTGGTGCAGGTATCGCAGCGCAGGCACGGACGATGCTCCTCCGGCTGGTTGCGGGCATATTTATTGGGCATTTCCGGATCGGCCATCAGCGGACGGCACATGGCGACAAAGTCCGCCCAGCCGTTGGCGATGATTTCTTCCGCCATTTCGATGCTGGTGATGGAGCCGACGGTGGTCACAAGAAGGTCCGGATAGGCCTTTTTGATATCCCGGGCATAATGGACGTTGAAGCCCCGTTCCATCATGTAATTCTGGCACCAGTTCCGATAGTAAGCGAAATCAAAATCGCTGTGCAGGCCCGCGGAGACATGCAGGATATCAATATGATCCTTCAGATAGCCGATCAGTTCCAGCGTTTCGTCGAAGTGCATTCCCTCTTCGGCGATTTCATCCGCCGAGATCCGGAATTCGATGACGAAGCGTTCTCCGCAGAGTTCCCGGATTTTATCGCAGACCTCGATTGCGAAACGGGCCCGGTTCTTTGTGGAGCCGCCGTAGCCGTCGGTCCGGTGATTGTAAAGGGGACTGGTGAACTGGCTGATCAGGTTTCCGTGGCCGCCGTGCACCAGGCAGATGTCCATGCCGGCGCGCTTCATCCGCTGCGCGGCCATGCCGTATTTCAGCACGGTCTCATCGATCTTGGCCTGGTCCATTTCAATCGCCGGGATCGGCTCCCTTCCCAGCTCCTTCGCGCGGGTGCGTTCCGATGCCGAAATATTGGGAGAAGAGCTGTAGGGGGCATGCCCCACGGTTTCGAAAGCGGTGTTTTCTCCGTTATGGTTGATTTCCAGAGAGGCGTGGCATCCATACTGCTTGGCCATGTCGGCATAACGGGCGAGATTGCGGATCCGGATATCATCGCTTAAGTCCAGCTGATAAGCTTCGTCCTTGCATTCCTTGATATCGATGGAGGAATTCCCGACGTACAGGGTGCAGACGCCGCCGCGGGCGAACATACGGAACCAGTCGATGAATTCGGGAGTGACCTCGCCGTCCGCGCCGGCCAGATTGGGGGAAGGCGGGGCAAGGGTGATCCGGTTTTTGAAGTCGATGCCGCGGATCCGGATCGGGGAGAACACATGGGTGTATCTGGAGTTCATACTTTTCCCTCTCTTTTCTGAAAACTGTGTATATACAAGATCTGTGGAATCTTTTACAATTCTGATAGTACCATATTTTCTTCCGATTAAAAGGAGTATGCACAAACGGTATAGACCTATTCGTTGATGCGGAAAAAGTGAAACGATATGATAAATGTGAGTTAAAAGAAGAGAATGGATCAAACCTGTTTTAAATAACCTGAAGACCGCGCTTATAATCCGGACAAGGAGGATTATTCTATGTATCAGTTTAAACCGGCTACACTGCGAATCGAAAAGATTCATCGCCGGATCCGGGACAGAGTCGTGCGCTATGACGCGGAGCGTGCCCGGATCATCACGGAGTGCTATCAGAAAAACGAACACGTTATTCCGATTATCAAACGTCCGCTTTCTCTTTATGCCCTCTGCGAGCAGATGACGGTGCTTGTCAACGACGATGATATCGTCGTGGGCAATAAGGGTCCGAACTATTTTTCGTCCCCGGCCTATCCCGAATGGGGCATCACCGACTGGGTTGTCGATGAAGTCGCCTCCGGAACCTGGACGCTGGAGGAAGACGGACTGTACCACAATCCGCCGGAAGACGGTATTAAATACTGCATTTCAAAGGAAGATTACGAATACCTGGCCTCGATCAAGGATTACTGGAAGGATCGCAAGGTGGGCACCATGGCGGACGC
>CADBNG010000320.1 GCA_902795985.1 uncultured Lachnospiraceae bacterium | reverse complement strand
GTGGACACCGTACTGAAAATACTTCCAAGGACGCCGAGAAGGATCGCCATGATCCCCATCAGCGCAAAAAAGAACCAGTCGAAAGATCCGTCCGGAATCGTCAGCAGCGTTTCCGCAAATGTACCTGAAAAAACGTACATCATCACGCCGACGAAGACCATAATGGCAATGAAATAGACCAGCAGTCCGGCGGCGCCCAGGGCCGTTCTCTTCCTCCGGTTCCTTTTGCTGCGGAAAAAGGAGGAACACAGTTCCATAAACTGCTTTTTTATCAGGGCTTTGACCATTACTGTACCTCCGCCAGCTCCAGAAATACGTCTTCCAGAGACTCGTCGCCCTTTACTTCCTCCATCGTGCCGGAACGGACCAGTTTTCCGTCTTTAATAATGGCAATCCGGTCGCAGAGCTTTTCCGCCACCTCCAGCACATGGGTGGAAAAGAAAATCGCCCCGCCGTTATTGCAGAGTTCCCGCATCATTTCTTTCAGCGAATGCGCGGCTACCGGGTCCAGGCCGACAAAAGGCTCGTCCATAATGATCAGCTTCGGGTCGTGAATCCAGGCGGAAATGATCGCCAGCTTCTGCTTCATTCCGTGCGAATACGCGCTGATGGGCTGGGCCAGATCCTGCGTCAGCCCGAATATATCCCCGAAGCGGCGGATTCTCTCCTGCCGGACGTCCGCCGGAACGGCAAAGATGTCGGCAATGAAATTGAGGTATTTTATGCCGGTCATGAAATCATACAGATCCGGATTGTCCGGAATATAGGCAATCTGTTTCTTGCAGGTGAGCGGATCTGTTTTGATGGAAGAACCGCAGACCGTAATTTCGCCTTCATCAAAACGGAGAATGCCGACGGCGCTCTTCAGCGTCGTTGTTTTTCCGGCTCCGTTGTGGCCGATAAAACCGTATATCTCTCCCGGAGCGATGTGCAGCGAAAGGTCATCCACCGCTTTTTTCTCTCCATAAATTTTTGTAAGATGCTCTATCTTTAACAATTTCCCGTCCGCCTTTCTTTTAACGGTACCGAAAGGATAATTAACCGCACACTCCGTCCAGCCATTTCAGCACGTCAGCAAAAACCTGGTCCCGGTCGTCTTCATTGAGGATTTCATGCCGGTCATTCTCATATAATTTCATGCTGACCTGCTTCATCCCGGCGTCCAGGAACATCTGATACACCTTTTTCACGGCTTTTCCGTAGTCTCCCACCGGGTCCATGGAGCCGGCGATCAGGAAAACCGGAAGTTCTTTATTCATTTTCGCGATATTGGCCCTGTTTCCGATGAATTTAAGGCCCGTCATCATATCCCGGAAAAGCCCTGCCGAGGAAATGCCTCCGCAGAGCGGATCCGCCTCGTAGCGGTCCACATTGGCCTCGTTCCGGGACAGCCAGTCGTTGACGGTCCGGGCCGGCGCGAATTTTTTATTGTACCCGCCGAAGGCCATTTTGGTCAGCTTCATGCTCGGAGCGGAAGCGCCGTTCTTTTTGCATTCGCTTTTTGCCATCGCAAGGCCCGCCGTAATGATCAGGCCGCTCTGCTGGCCGGTCCCGCAGACAACCGCGGCATCCAGATCGTCCGGATAACGGATCAGATAAGTACGGGTCAGGAAACTTCCCATACTGTGACCGAACAGGATCTTTTTTTTGCCGGGAAACTGCTCTTCCAGGATCCCGTGCAGCGTTTTCATATCGTCCACCACCCGGTCCCAGCCGTTTTCTTCGGCAAAGAACAGACGCCGGTCTTCGGACAGAACGCTTTTTCCATGACCGAGATGATCGTTCGCCGCCGCGGCATAGCCGTTTTCGGCCAGAAATTTCATAAAATCGTCATACCGGGCGCCGTATTCCGCCACGCCGTGGGCAATCTGGACGAACCCTTTGCATTCGCCGTCGGGAAGCCACTCCCGGACATAGATACGGGTCTTCTGATCCGAAGATAAAAAATCGAATTCCTTAAACTGCGGCATAAACAATCCCCCTTTTCCGAGCGGTCTTTTTTCTAAATCAAAAGATAGCAGGAAAAAGGGGGAAAGTAAAGGGTCGTGCCCCGCGATCGTCAGACGGCGATATGCCTGCGCAGGGAAATCTCCTTTGCCGTCTTCGTAATGGCGAAGATGGTAATGAACTGGGCCGCGCCGACGACCAGAACCTGAACGGAACGGGTTGCCAGAAGCGGCAGATACGGTGATCCGTACAGGATCGAAATCCAGAAGGAATTGACCAGCAGGCTGAAGATCAGCTGGTTGATCAGCACCGCACCGATGATCTTCGGCAGGGTCTGTTTTTTATACAGAAACAGTCCGAAGATAAAGCCGGTTACAAAGGCCGTTGCCGTGAATCCGGGGAAATAGGGGCCGATCGGGAACAGGATTGCCCCGAGGAAATCCCCCAGCGCTCCGACAATTCCGCCTGCCAGCGGCCCGAACAATACGGCAGCGATAACGACCGGAATAAAGCTGAATCCGATCTTGATATTCCAGGCATTGATGGACAGAAATCGATTCAGAATAATTTCCAGAGCGGTCAGCATCCCAATATAGGCAATCATCTGGATACTGAATTTCTTTTCGGTCTTTTTTGTCAAGTTGCACCTCCGTTCTCCTTTACGCAGAGCGTAAAGGCTAAGACACTTAAACAAATTGATATTCCTGTGGTTTCCGCTCTACCGAGCTAACGGCACC
>CADBNG010000319.1 GCA_902795985.1 uncultured Lachnospiraceae bacterium | reverse complement strand
CTTTCAAGCTGGAACACGCCCTCACACCTGCCGCGGCCGATCATGTCCATGACCGCCGGATCATTGTAGTCAACTTTGGAAAGATCCAGCGGGACAGCCGAGTGCTCGTTCACGAGATTCACCGCGTCGTTGATGACCGTCAGAGTGCGCAGCCCCAGAAAATCCATTTTCAGGAGCCCCAGTTCTTCCAGAGCTGTCATGGTAAACTGGGTGGTGACCGAACCGTCCTGCGCCAGTGAGAGAGGAACAAATTCGTCCACCGCCTTCTGGCAGATGACGACGCCGGCCGCATGCATGGAAGTATGCCGCGGGAGTCCCTCCAGGCGTTTTGCCATATCAATAAGCGTACGGATCTTCTCATCCGTCTCGTAGAGCGTTTTCAGCTCGGGGTTCATGGTCAGCGCCTTGTCTATGGTGATATTCAGCTCCATGGGAACCATTTTTGCAATGGTATCACACAGAGCATACGGCAGATCCATTACCCGGCCGACATCACGGATCACGCCCCTGGCCGCCAGGGTACCGAAGGTAACGATCTGTGCCACCCGGTCTTTTCCGTACTTCCGGACGACATAATCGATCACCTCCTGCCTTCTTTCAAAGCAGAAGTCCACATCGATATCCGGCATGGAAACTCTCTCCGGATTTAGAAAACGTTCAAACAGGAGAGAATACCGGATCGGATCCAGCTTCGTGATCCCCAGCGAATAGGACACCAGGCTGCCTGCCGCGCTTCCCCTGCCGGGACCTACCATAATATCGCGGCTTCTGGCAAAATGGATGAAATCCCGCACGATCAGAAAATAGTCTACATAACCCATCTTCCGGATCGTATCCAGTTCATAGTTCAGCCTTTCCTCCAGTTCGGGAGTCACGGTCTCATACCGCTCCGCCAGTCCTTCCCGGCACAGCCGGTTCAGGTATTCCCACGCTGTGAAGCCTTCCGGAACATCGAACCTCGGCAGCTTTGTCACGCCGAATTCGATCTCTACATGACACCGGTTTGCGATCTTCCATGTATTCTCCAGCGCCTCGGGAGCATATGGAAACAGTCTTGCCATCTCCTCCGGGGATTTCACGTAGTACTGTCCGCCTTCATAGCGCATGCGGTCTTCGTCCGCCAGTTTTTTTCCTGTCTGGATGCAGAGCAGGATATCATGTGCCGCAGCATCTTCCGCGTATGTATAATGGCAGTCATTGGTACATACGAGCCCGATCCCGGTCTCCCGGCTCATTTTGACCAGAAGCGGATTGATCCTCTGCTGGTCGCTCATTCCGTGATCCTGCAGTTCCAGATAGTAGTGATCTTTCCCGAACGTCTTCTCATGCCACATTGCGGCTTCTCTGGCTTCCTCGTAAAAGCCGCGCACCAGCAGGCGCTGTACTTCACCCGCCAGGCAGGCTGAAGTGGCGATGATGCCCTCGTGATATTTTTCCAGCGTCTCACGGTCGATCCTGGGCCGGTAGTAGAATCCGTCCGTAAATCCGAGAGACACGATCTTCATCAGATTTGCATAGCCCTGATTGTTTTCCGCCAGCAGGACCAGATGATAATAGCGGTCATCTTCGCTTCCCCTGCCGGTCTCTCTGTCAAACCGGGATCCGGGAGCCACATACACTTCACAGCCGATCACCGGATTGATGCCTGCCGCCTTCGCCGCTTTATAAAAGTCGATGACGCCGTACATGACGCCATGGTCCGTGATGGCGGCGCTGTCCATTCCCAGCTCCTTCACCCGCTCCACATATTCTTTTATTTTATTGGACCCGTCCAGCAGAGAATACTCCGTATGGACATGAAGATGGGTAAAATGCAGCTGTGAATCACTCATCCGATCCGTCTCCTCCATGATGACTTTGTTCTGAATGCTTATTCCGTTATCCGGAAAATGCGGTTTCCTTCGATCTTGACCTTTCCCTGCTTCATCAGGCGGCCGACTGCCCTCTTAAAAGCATTCCGGCTCAGTCCGAATTCCCTGCGGATCACTTCAGCAGAGGCCTTGTCACTGAACGGAAGCACTCCCGCAAATTCATCGATCACTTTCATGACCAGTTCGGCGTCCTCATCCATCTGAAGATAAGCTTTTTCACGGACAGACAGATCCAGCTTGCCGTCTTCTTTTACATTCGTCACTCTTGCCTGAACGATGTCTCCGACCCGGAACGATCCGGCCGCATCCCTCTTCGGGATCAGGGCGCTGTACTGATCATCCACCGCCACAAACACTCCGAAATTCCCGCTTGTCTCATAGATTCTTCCCTGCACATGGTCATTGATCTGATAGGGAGAATTCAGCTTCAGGTATGGATAAACATTCATCGTAGCGCACAGGCGGCTGCTTTTATCTATGTACAGCGCGACCAGGCATTCCTCTCCGGTTTTTACCTTTCTCGTCTGCTCATGAAACGGAAGCAGCAGATCCTTTTCCAGGCCCCAGTCCAGAAATGCGCCGATCCCTGATGTCTCCTTCACCGTAAGGACCGCCGTCTTTCCCAGTGTCAGCTTTGGCTCCCTCATCGTAGCGATCAGTCTGTCCTTCGAATCCTTATACAGAAAAACCTGAAGTACATCGCCGGCAGCAGCCCCCTCCGGCACTTCCTTCTTCGGCAGGAGCACACGCTCCTGTTCATCTCCCAGATATACGCCGAAGTCTGTCTTCTTTACAATTTTCAGTTCCTGCTTCTCACCCAGCCGGAGCATAAGTCTTTCCGTCCTTTCTGTCCCATTTATTACCTTCTGTTTATTCCAAAGCCCGATTCAGCTTCTCCACTACCTGCTCTACTTCCTTATTCGTAAGCGTTCCGAAGCTCCGGAGAGCACGGATCGGCATGTATTTAAGCATCGCGTTCGTCATCTCCTCCGAGATCGCTTCTGAAGCAGCCGAACCCTGGTCATCGGAAGGCATCAGCACCTGCATCTGCGTGATGAGCTCTTTCTCCAGAACAGACCGCAGCTTTGGCTGTTTCATCAGATCGCCGAGCAGACTGTTGCTGTGGACCGCATCCGGCAGCATTTCCCCCAGATCCAGTTCCAGTTTTTCTCTCTGAAGAATGTTCCGGGAAGAATTACCGACCAGGATCTCATATGTCCCGGAAGGAACATGCCAGTCACCGATCTCCGGTTCAAAATACGCGAACGATCTGTATCCGAGCTTCATGGTCACGGTACGTTTTTCTCCCGGCTCCAGATAGATCTTTTCAAATCCCTTCAGTTCTTTTTCAGGCCGGATCTGAGTGCCGGTCCGGTCGCTCACATACAGCTGCACCACCTCGGCGCCGCTGCAGTCCCCGGTATTCGTCACATCCACACTGACGGTAATAAAATCGTCAGCATGATTCTTCCCGCCATCTGCCCCGGCCAGGCTGTTTCCGGATGCAGCAGCAGACCCCGGATCTCTCTCCACTTTCAGATTATCGATGCGGAAGGTGGTATAGGACAGACCGTACCCGAACGGGAACAGAACATCCATTTTCTTCGCGTCATAATAACGGTATCCGACGAATACGCCTTCCGAATAATCCACGACGCCCCGCTTTCCCGGGAAAGTCAGATAACAGGGGGTATCCTCCAGACGGACCGGGAAGGTCTCCGCCAGTTTTCCGCTTGGATTGGCTTCTCCGAAAAGCAGACGGCACACCGCTGCTCCGGAAGCTTCTCCGCCCAGATAGGTCTCAAGCACGCCTTTGACCTGGCCGATCCAGGGCATCTCAACGGGAGATCCGTTATGAAGCACAACGATCACATTCGGATTGACCTCACAGATCTTTTCGATCAGCAGATTCTGGCTGCCGGGAAGCTCCATGTGAGTCCGGTCGTAGCCTTCCGATTCAAAGGAATCCGGCAGGCCCGCAAAAATCACGACTTTGGATGCTTCTCTGGCCGCTTCGACTGCTTCCGACTGCAGATCCGCATCTACGATATCCTGCACTGCGGAAAAGCCTTCAAAATATGATATATCTGCATATTTTGCGGCCTCACTGAGCGCATCCGTTAT
>CADBNG010000318.1 GCA_902795985.1 uncultured Lachnospiraceae bacterium | reverse complement strand
GATACCATACGGGTATCCCTGACCGGGGATCCGGTTCAGGAGATTGACGCCGCGAAGGAAATCCTCCGGGCTTCCGGTCTTCGGACATTCGGAATCGAGATGATTTCCTGTCCTAGCTGCGGAAGAACCAAAATCGACCTGATTGGCATTGCCGGAAAAGTGAGCGAATTAATCCGTTCTTATCCCTATTCGGGTATGAAAGTCGCCGTGATGGGCTGTGTTGTGAATGGTCCGGGGGAAGCATCCGGGGCCGATCTGGGTATTGCCGGGGGAGACGGCGTCGGCCTTCTTTTCCGGAAGGGACAGATTGTAAGAAAAATGCCGGAAGAAGAACTGCTGCCGGCGCTCAAAGAGGAGCTGGATCATTGGTGTGACGCGAAGGAGACCGGAAATGATTGACAAAAAAACACTCCGGCAGACAATTCCGACTCTTTCCATTCGCGACCCGGAAGCAGCGGAAGTACTGGATGATATTTATACGGACCGCATCGTTTTTAAAAAAGGAGAGGGCTGTTTTGTCCTCTATCTTCTCAGCGAGCATCCGATTCATAAAAGAGTTTTTCATACGCTGGAGGCGCAGATCCGCCGGCAGGTTACGAAGAATCTGAAAGTACGAATCCACGAACGGTTTCTTCTGTCATCCCAGTATGATCTGAAGGATCTTTTTGACGCCTATAAAGAGAGTATCCTGTACGAATTAAATGAACATGATCCGGTGCTGGGAACGCTGTTTGCGAATTCCCGGCTGGAATTCAGGGAAAACAATACCCTGAGCGTTTCCCTTCCGGATTCTTTTTTGTCTGAAAAAGTTGCCCTGCGGCTGGAAGAACTGCTGAACCGTATCGTGCGGGAACGCTGCGGCCTTAAGGCAGTTGTCCATATCGGTCAGTCTTATAAGCCTGCCGCAACAAGGAAAAGACGGGAACAGACGCTGGTGAACGCAGCCCGTGATATTTCTGCGCGGGCCGGGTTCGCGACGGAAAAGCCGGACGAAGCAAACGGTGAGGAAAAGCAAAAGCGCGGGAATAAGGTGTCCCGTTCGGCCGATCCTGCCGTTATTTACGGGAAGGACGTTCCGGATGAGGAGACCCTGCCCCTTTCCGACGTGGATGCCCTTTCCGGGCAGGTCCTGGTACGCGGTGAGATTATGACGGTGGACAGCCGTACCACTAAGAGCGGAAAAGTACTGGTTACTTTCGCGATCACCGATTATACCGATTCCATAAAATGCAAGCTTTTTCTCAGCGAGGAAAGTTTTAACGAAATCAAAGGGGATCTGAAACCCGGGGCAGCAGTCCGTATCAAAGCGGCGGCAGAAGATGACACGTTCGATCATGAAACCAGCCTTTCGCGGATCAGCGGAATCCGTCTGATTCCTCCGTTTAAAATGACGCGCAGCGACAACAGCGAGGAGAAGTATATCGAGCTGCACTGTCATACCAATATGAGCGATATGGATGGAATGACGGATGCGAAGGAACTGGTAAAAAGAGCCTATAAATGGGGCCATCCGGCCATTGCCATTACGGATCACGGCGTCGTCCAGGCGTTTCCGATCGCAAATCATGCGCTGGAGGACATTGACGACGATTATCGGAAATCTTATGCGAAGGAGCATCCGGACGCCGACCCTGCGGAAGTAAAAAAGATGTCCGCCCCGTTTAAAGTCCTTTACGGTGTGGAAGCCTATCTGGTGGACGATCTGAAACAACCGGTCAGGGACGCGGACGACCGGGATATATCTTCGCCTGCGGTGGTTTTTGATATCGAAACCACCGGGTTTTCTCCGGAAGCCTCGAAGATCATTGAAATCGGCGCCGTTAAAGTGGAAAACGGGAAAATAATTGACCGTTTTTCCACCTTTGTCAATCCGGGCGTTCCGGTGCCGTACAGGATCGAAAAGCTGACCCAGATCAATGATTCCATGCTTGTGGACGCCCGGAGTATTACCGAAATACTTCCGGAATTCCTGGAATTCTGCAGGGGCTGTTATCTTGTAGCCCACAATGCGGATTTTGACTGCGGTTTTATTCGTAAGAACTGCGCGGATCTCGGACTGCCGTTTGAGTTTGCCTATGCGGATACCGTCCCGATTGCCCGGTATCTGCTGCCTTCTCTTAAGAACTATCGTCTGGAGACAGTTGCGAAAGAATTAAACGTACCGCTTGAGAACCATCATCGTGCCGTAGACGACGCGGAATGCACAGCGGAAATCTATTTAAAGCTGGTTCGCAGAATGGAGGAATCCGGGGTCTGCACGCTGGAAGACATCAACAAAACAGCAGTGGTGGATGCGGAAACGGTTAAAAAGCTTCCGACTTACCATGCGGTGATCCTGGCCCGGAACGAAACCGGAAGGGTTAATCTGTACCGGCTGATTTCCCTTTCCCATCTGAATTATTTCCATACCCGGCCGAGAATTCCCAAAAGCGTATACAGGCAGTATTCCGAAGGCCTGATCATCAGTTCCGCTTGCGAAGCCGGTGAACTGTATCGTTCCATGCTCCGAGGCGCCACCGATAATGAACTCGCAAATATAGCCTCTTTCTACGATTATATTGAAATCCAGCCCGTCGGGAACAACCGTTTCATGATCGAAGCGGAAGATATTGAAACAGTTACCGACGAAGAAGATATCCGCAATCTGAACCGGAGAATTGCACGAATTGCCGAACAGCTGGGCAAACCGGTCGTCGCGACGGGGGACGTCCATTTTCTGGAGCCGGAAGATGAACTGTACCGGCGGATTCTTCAGGCCGGCATGGGCTTTACGGATGCCGACCATCAGGCACCGCTTTACCTGCATACAACTGAAGAAATGCTGGAAGAATTTTCCTATTTCGGAATGGACAAAGCCCGGGAATACGTCATTGAAAACCCGAAGAAAATTGCGGACCTCTGCGAACGTTTTTCTCCGATCCGAAAAGGAAAGTTCCCTCCGTTTATCGAAAACTCCGATCAGGATCTCAGGGACATGTGTTACCGTAAAGCCCACAGCATCTATGGAGAAACCCTTCCCAAAATAGTGGAGGACCGGCTGGAGAGGGAACTGACGTCCATCATATCCAACGGCTATGCGGTCATGTATATTATTGCCCAGAAACTCGTCACAAAATCCAACCAGGACGGGTATCTGGTGGGTTCCCGTGGTTCCGTCGGCTCGTCCCTTGTGGCAACCATGTCCGGCATTACGGAAGTGAACCCGCTTGCGCCGCATTATCTGTGTGAAAAATGTCATTACGTGGATTTCGATTCCGATGAGGTCCGCGCGTATGCCGGCCGCTGCGGCATGGATATGCCGGATAAAACCTGTCCGGTCTGCGGTGCGCCCCTGAAGAAAATGGGGTTTGATATTCCGTTTGAAACCTTCCTCGGCTTTAAAGGGAATAAGGAACCGGATATTGACCTGAATTTCTCCGGAGAATATCAGTCCAAAGCCCACAAATATACGGAAGTGATTTTCGGCGAAGGGCAGACCTTCCGGGCGGGAACCATTTCCACTTTAAAAGACAAGACGGCCTACGGCTTCGTAAAAAAATACTTCGAATCCAAGGGAATTGTGAAGCGCAGCTGCGAAACCGACCGCATCGTCCGCGGCTGTACCGGAGTCCGGCGTTCCACCGGCCAGCATCCCGGAGGAATTATTGTCCTTCCTCACGGAGAGGACATTAATTCCTTTACACCCGTCCAGCATCCGGCCAATGACACCACTACGGATATTATTACGACCCATTTTGAGTATCATTCGATCGATCAGAACCTTCTGAAGCTGGATATTCTTGGCCATGACGATCCTACGATGATCCGGATGCTCCACGACCTTACCGGTGTGGATCCCCAGTCCATCCCGCTGGATGAACCAAAAGTCATGTCCCTGTTTTCCAGTACCGAAGCTCTTGGCATCCGTCCGGAAGATATCGACGGATGCAAGCTCGGATGCCTTGGTATTCCGGAATTCGGAACGGAATTTGTTATCCAGATGCTTCTGGACACCCATCCGACCACGTTTTCGGAACTGGTCCGGATTTCGGGCCTGTCCCATGGCACGGACGTCTGGCTCGGAAACGCGCAGAAACTGATTGCCGACGGCGACGCCACGCTTTCCACGGCCATCTGCACGCGTGATGATATCATGTCCTTCCTGATCCTGAAGGGGATGGAAAGCGAATTGTCCTTCACTATTATGGAAAGTGTACGAAAAGGCAAGGGCCTGAAACCGGAATGGGAAGAGGAGATGAAAGCCCACGACGTACCGGACTGGTACATATGGTCCTGCAAGAAGATTAAATACATGTTCCCGAAGGCCCACGCCGCCGCCTACGTCATGATGGCATATCGGATCGCCTGGTTTAAAATCTATCATCCGCTGGCGTATTACTGCGCATTCTTCTCAATCCGCGCAACCACTTTCAATTACGAAATGATGTGCGGAGGAAGAGAACGGCTGGAATATCACATCCGGGAACTGCTTCAGAATGAAGATCTGAAGAAAACGGATCAGGATCTGCTGCGTGACATGAAGATTGTGCGGGAAATGTATGCCCGTGGCATCGAATTCGTACCGATCGACCTGTACAAGGCAAAAGCCCACCGGTTCCAGATTATCGACGGCCGGATCATGGCGGCTTTGAACACCATAAAGGATGTGGGAGATAACGCGGCGGAATCGATTGAGGCTGCTGCAAAAAACGGGCGCTTCATGTCCAAGGAGGATCTGCGCGCCCGGGCGAAAATCAGTTCCACTTCCGTGGAATATATGAGCAAGCTGGGTCTGCTTAACGACCTGCCGGAAACGGATCAGCTGTCCCTTTTCGACGGAGTGACGGATCTCTGATCCGGAAGCGGGAGCGAGAAGGAAAACTCGGTTCCCACGTCCGGAGTACTGACAACGTTGATTTTCTGGCCATGGTTCTGGATGATTTCCCGGACGATGGCCAGCCCAAGGCCGCTGCCCCTGGGGTCTTTACCCCGGGAGGTGTCGGCTTTATAAAATCGGTCCCAGATTTTGTTGATTTCACTGCTGGCAATGCCGACCCCGTGATCTTTCACATGAATAAAGGCTTTGCTGAATCTTTCCTGGGTCGCCACCTCTATCGTTGAATGGACTTTGCTGAACTTGATCGCGTTGTCCAGGAGATTGTAAAGAACCTGCTGAATCTGGGAATAATCCGCCGCGACTTCCAGTACTTCTTCCTCAACGACAAGATCAATCAGAATATCCTTTTCCTTGCAGACGCCTTCAAAGGAAGCCGCTGTCTTGCGGATCATATCGTTCACGTCGAACACGGAAATGTTGATCACCCGTTTTCCGGAATCCACCTGTTCCACCGTCAGCATTTCCTGGGAAAGCTTATCCAGCCGGTTCACTTCATTGATGATAATTCCAAGATATTTATTCTGCAGTTCCGGCGGAATGGTTCCGTCCTGGATTGCCTGGGCATAACCCTTGATAGAAGTCAGCGGGGAGCGGAAATCATGGGAAACATTGGCAATGAAATCTCTCTGATAATCGTTGGATTTGTTAAGCTCCGAAGCCATGTAGTCCAGCGTATCTGAAAGATACTGCATTTCATCGCCGCTTTTCAGGCCGATTTTATAGTTCAGATTTCCGGAGGCGAACTCCTTTGCCCCATAGGTAATCTTTCTAAGCGGAAGCATGACCCAGATCAGCATCACAACAAGCAATGCAAGGCAGAGAAGGAAAATCAGTACGGAAACAATATGGACGGTTCCAAGGATGTTTTCACGAAGGGCGCGGATGTCCTGCATGGACTGATGAATGACCAGGTAACCGGAAGGAGACATATTGAAGGAAACCGGTACGATTACCGAGAGCATTTCTTCGTCAAAATAGTGGAAAAAGGTACCGGTAAAATAATATCCGGTGCCCAGGGCCACCCGGTCAAAACCTTCAACGACGCCGCAGCCATACTCCGTGTAAGGCTGGGAGGAGTCCAGCATAATACTTCCGTCGTTGGAAAGAAGCCAGATTCGCGATCCCTGATAGGACGCGATAGCCCGAAGGCGCGCATGAAAGAGCTGAAGCGAAAGAGCGCCCTGATTAATATCCTCTGAAATGGTGATGGCTTCATTGTACAGCTGCAGACTGCGCTGGGAAATAACACTGCGTTCCACCAGCCTGGATCCCACAGTGGAGATCAGGATAAAGCAGACCACCGCCATAATGATGTAGGTCAGTATGAATTTCCAGGTCAGACGGATCCGCATTAATAACGCACCTCGAATTTATATCCGATGCCCCATACCGTGGTAATGGACCAGTTCCTGTGATCCCCGATTTTTTCCCGGAGACGCTTGATGTGAACGTCGACCGTACGGGTGTCCCCGATGTATTCATACCCCCAGATATGATCCAGAAGCTGCTCTCTGGTAAAGACCTGGTTTGGGGAAGCCGCAAGAAAATAAAGAAGCTCCAGCTCCTTAGGAGGCATATCGATGGGCGTGCCTTTGTATTCCACGGAATAATTGGTCAGATTGATCAGAAGATCCGGATATTCAACGAATTTGCCCTTGGGAGCGGGAGAGGAGTTCTTCTGAGCCGGCTGGTAACGGCGGAGAACGGCTTTGACTCGTGCGACCATTTCCTTCGTGTCAAAGGGCTTAATGATGTAATCATCAGCGCCGAGTTCCAGCCCAAGGACCTTGTCGAAGACTTCGCCCTTGGCGGACATCATAATGATCGGAAGATTGGAGCGGGTACGGATTTCCCGGCAGACCTGATAACCGTCCATTCCGGGCAGCATCAGATCCAGGAGCATAAGGTTCGGCTCGAATTCACGGGCAGCCTCCAGCGCTTCCTCACCGTTGTTCACTACTTTACACTCATAACACTCCTTAGTAAGGTAAAGAGAGATGAGTTCGGCGATGTTTTCATCATCATCCACGATTAGAATTTTCTGTTTACCGATCATGGTTTACCTCTTTTCTTACTTTTAACGCGGTTACAGTTCCGCGATGGTTACGCCGGTATCGCCTTCGCCAAGAGCCGCAAGATGAAAGCTTTTGACCAGCGGATTGGACCTGAGATATTCATGAACACCGCTGCGCAGGGCACCGGTGCCTTTGCCATGAACAATCCGGACCGAAGGAAGATGGGCCAGCGCCGCGTCGTCGATGAATTTGTCGAGTTCACTGACGGCCTGATCCACGGTTTTGCCGAGAAGGCGGATTTCCGAAACGGCCTGAAGAGATTTGGAATACCGGATGTTTCCGGCACCGGAGGCGGCAGCGGGTTTTGGCGCAGCCGGTTTTTCTTCCGGAACCGCTTCCAGATCCGAGATGTGGACTTTTGTTTTCATAATCCCCATCTGCACAAAGAGATTCCCCCTGGAATCCGGTCTGGTACAGACTACGCCGCGGACGTTCATGGAGACAACAAAAACATCGTCTCCGGGCCGGACATCTTTGAGCGCTTTACCGGGTGTTCGCAGGGAAGATTTGACCGTATTGCTTTTGCTGTCGTGCTCCCCGATTTTTTCCCTCAGAGCTGTTCTGCGTTTTTCCAGTTCTTTAATGTTTCCGCCGCCGGAACGTCCAAGTTTCTGGACTTCCCGGATGGTTTTATCGGCATATTCCTTTGCTTCTTTCAGAATACGGGCCGCTTCCTCGTTGGCTTCCGCAATCAGCTTCTCCCGGCGTTCGCGGATGCCGGCGTCCCGGCTTTTCAGACGGGTGCTGGTTTCATCCAGATCCTTCCGGATCGCCTCAATGGATTCTTTTTCCTTTTCCAGCCCGATTCGTTCTTCTTCCAGTTTTGTTAAAAGGTCTTCGAAGGAAAGGCTGTTTTCATCCAGTTCATGCCGGGCCGATTCAATAATATGATCCGGAAGGCCGAGCCGGCTGGAAATGGCAAAGGCATTGCTCTTTCCGGGCATTCCGATCAGCAGCCGGTATGTGGGGCGCAGTGTTTCCACGTCAAATTCGCAGCTGGCATTTTCCACGCCGGACGTGTTCATCGCGTAAAATTTCAGCTCGCTGTAATGAGTCGTCGCAATGGTCCGCACTCCCTGGCCATGCAGCCAGGATAAAATGGAGATCGCGAGGGCGGCACCTTCGGTAGGATCCGTTCCGGCGCCCAGTTCATCGAAAAGGACCAGCGCGTTTTCATCCGCGTTTTCAACGATTTCCACCACATTTTTCATGTGGGAGGAGAAGGTGCTCAGGGACTGCTCAATGCTTTGCTCGTCCCCGATGTCAGCAAAGACATCATTGAAAACCGACAGTTCCGATCCGTCCAGGGCCGGAATGTGCAGCCCGGCCTGCCCCATCAGTGTCAACAGGCCGGCCGTTTTCAATGTCACCGTTTTGCCGCCGGTATTCGGACCGGTAATTACAAGCTGGTCGAAATCGTCCCCAAGCCATAAAGTGATCGGCACTACGTCTTTTTTGGGAATCAGGGGATGGCGCGCCTTTTTCAGCCGCAGAACATGACGGCGGTTGAAAACCGGTTTGTTGGCAGACATCTCATTGGCAAGGGCCCCTTTGGCGAAGATGAAGTCCAGGCGGACCATAATCTCATAATCGGAGATAATGGTGCCGGACTGCTCATAGACCTCTGCGCTGAGCATGGCCAGTACTTTTTCCATTTCTTCCTGTTCTTTTCCGAGCAGTTCCCTGATTTCATTGTTCAGACGGACTATGGCTGCCGGTTCAATGAAAAAAGTTGCGTTGGAAGAGGACTGGTCATGAATAATTCCGGGTACATTGTTTTTATATTCCGCCTTGACCGGAACGCAGTACCGGCCATCTCTGAGCGTAATAATACTGTCCTGAAGGTACATCCTTCCGGAACCATTCAGAAAGGAATTCAGAGACGAGCGGATGCGTTCTTCCGCCAGATGAATGGCTCGTCGGACGGAGGAAAGTCCGGGACTGGCATTGTCGCTCATTTCCGTTTCCGAAAGAAGGCATCGGCGAATATGCGAACTGAGCGCGGTGCAGGGCATCAAAGCCCGGAACGCAGGATCCAGACAGTCGTCCGGAGCGTCTTCTTTTTCCTTCACGCCAAAAGAACGGACCCGGGCGGTGTTCTCCAGAAGGGAGGCAACGGATAACAGCTCCGTCTGATTCAAAGAAGCCCCCAGCTCAAGCCTTTTTAAGGAAAGCGAGACATCTTTGACACTGCCAAAGGAAATATTGCCTTTCTTCAGAAGACGGCCGGCTGCGGCAGCGGTTTCCTCCTGGGCGAGACGGACGGTTTCATAATCCGAAGAGGGCAGAAGCTGCCTGCAGAGCTTTTTCCCGGGTTCGCTGGAAGCATGCTTTTCCAGCATGTCAATTATTTTATGGAATTCAAGGACACGCAGGGAGGCCTTACGCATCGTTTCTCCCCCTTGTTTCATCGGTTTGTACTGTTCTTATTTTACAATATGTGGAAAATATATGAAAGCGGTTATTCACAATTTGTTCATAACCTTCTGTTACACTTTTTTATTATTAACCAAAGCTATATATAAGCAGTGACCATGGAACCGGAAAAGAACGAATCTTCCTTTATACGACAGACGATCAAAGGCAAACCGCTCAGTAAGAAAAACCTGCTGATCCGGCTGCTGATTGTCTGTGCCTTTGCTGCCGCAGCTGCCGTTGTGGCCGCTTTTGTTTTTGTAAATATGGTTCCGGTTGCCCAAAGAGCCAGCGGACAGATCACGCCGCCTCCCCGGGTAACCATCCCGGCAGGTGAAGCAACGTCGACCGTGACTCCGGAACCGGAGAACACGGAAACACCGACGCCTTCGCCGACAAAAACGCCGACCCCGGAACCGACGGACACTCCGACACCGACCGATACTCCGAAACCGACGGATACGCCGGAACCGTCTGAAGAGCCTGCTGCGGAAACGGAAGAACCGACCCCGGAGCCAACTCCGGTTCCCATCTCGATCGATCAGTACCTGGACCTTCAGAACAGCATGCTGGACATCGCTTCAGAAGCGGAAAAGTCCATGGTTGTGGTGACGGCGATTTCCAGTCAGATGGACTATTTCAATCAGTCTGTCGAAAACCGCATCCAGATTTCCGGCGTCATCATTGCCGCAACGGATGAGGCTTTTTATATCCTGACGGAATCCAGGATTTTCAATAACATCGAACGCATTCAGGTAACTTTTTCCGATTCGACCGTAGCGGATGCCATTTTCCAGAAAGGGGACCCGGATACCGGCCTTGCGGTACTGAAGGTGAATACGGACGATATTTCCGAAGAAACACTGGAAAACATTTCCGTCGCCTCCCTCGGAAGTTCCTATTCGGTACGGACCGGAGACACAGTCGTTGCCCTGGGTTCTCCCAACGGATATTCCAACAGCATTTCCTTCGGGCGGATCACCTCCATCGATACAGTCATTCCGGCTTATGACTGCGAATACAATCTGCTTGCCACGGATATCACCGGAACGCCGGACGGAAGCGGGATTCTGATTAATCTGAACGGGATGGTCATCGGCATTATTGACCAGTCTTTCGGCGGCGCTGAGTCACAGATTGTTACCGGCATCAGCATTTCCCAGCTGAAGACACTGATCGAACAACTCTCAAACGGAGAAAGCCGTGCCTATATCGGAATCAAGGGATCCGAGGTAACGGCGTCCATCAGCGAGATTACCGGAATTCCGAGAGGGATTATAATTCTCGGAGTAGCGGAAGAGTCCCCCGCGTTTTTTGCCGGGCTTTCCGATTTTGACGTCCTTTCCCAGATCGGAGACGAAAAAATTTCCAGCATGTCCCAGTATAAAAACGTATTGTCCCATCTGGAGCCGGGCGAAAAGGTCACACTGACGATCCTCCGCAAGGGAGCGGAAGGATATACGGAAATCGAATTTGAAATCGAAACAGGAGAAATCTGATGAAATACATCAACGAGTATTCCGAAGGAAGCCGTCTGAGCGGCATTTATTTGTGTAAAAACAAAGTCACTGCCACGACAAAGAACGGCAGATCCTATTTCAATCTCGTTGTTCAGGACCGCACCGGCTCCCTGGACGCGAAAGTATGGGACGTTAATTCCGACGCAATTGAAGATTTCGACGCGATGGATTATATCGATATTGTCGGCGACGTTTCCCGTTATAACGGGGCTCTCCAGCTGACAATCCGTCGCCTTCGCAAAGCCTCTCCCGGTGAATACGATCCGGATGACTATCAGCCGAAAAGCCGTTTCAGCAAGGATACGATGTACGAAACACTTCTGAAGTACATCTCCCTCGTGGAAAACCCTTATTATGTGCAGCTGCTGAATCACTTCTTTGCAGAAGGCACAGAATTCTCTGCGATATTCCGGACGGCTTCTGCAGCGCGTTCTATTCACCACGGCTTTATCGGCGGTCTTCTGGAGCACACTCTCGGCGTAGTGCGTCTGTGCCAGATTTATTCCAAGGCTTATCCGTTCCTGGACCGGGACCTTCTGATTACCGCCGCGCTTCTTCATGATATCGGAAAGGTACGGGAGCTGTCCCAGTTTCCGCAGAATGAATACACGGATGAAGGGCAGCTGATCGGTCATATTTCCATCGGGGCGGAAATGATCCATGATGCATGCCGTGAAATAGAAGGTTTTCCGGAAATGCTGGAGCGGCAGCTGAAGCACTGTATGCTGGCCCACCATGGCGAACTGGAATACGGTTCACCGAAACGGCCGGCTCTTGCGGAAGCCGTGGCCCTGTCCCTGGCAGACCTGACGGATGCGCGGATGGAATCGTTCCGGGAAGCTGTGGAAGCCGACCCCGCCAAAACCGACTGGCTCGGATACAGTAAGATTTTCGAATCCAACATACGAAAGACAGTTCATTATGCTGAAGAAGAATGATGTCGTAACCATCAGCATTTCAGATCAGACAGAAACCGGAGACGGAGTGGGGAAGACGGACGGCTTCCCCTTATTCGTACGTCATGCCGCGGCAGGAGATGAAGCAGAGGTTGTCATTACCCGTTTGAAAAAGAATTACGGATTTGCCGCGATCCGCCGGCTTATTCATGCTTCAGCAGATCGTGTTGATCCTCCCTGCCAGGTATGGAAGCGATGCGGAGGCTGCCAGTTCCAGCATATTTCCTATGAGGCCCAGCTCCGTCTCAAAACAAACCGTGTCCGAGAAACCCTTCGCAGAATCGGCGGATTTTCCGACATCGAAGTTCAGGAATGCGTTCCGAGCGAAGCGGTCTGCGAATATCGCAATAAAGCCCAGTATCCCGTCGGAACGGACCGTGTCGGTAGAATTGTTGCCGGCTTTTATGCAGCCCGATCGCATGAAATCATTCCATGTGACGAGTGCCTGCTGACCCCTCCGGAATTCGGCCAGATCGTGAAAACCGTACTGAGTTGGATGGAAGCCTGTGGTATACAGCCCTATAACGAGCAGACCGGCACAGGCAGCATACGCCATATTTATCTTCGACGTTCCTTTTCAACGCGTCAGACCGGCGTCTGCCTTGTGACAAGAGAATCCACGATTCCTCATTCCCGGGAACTGGTTGACGCACTGAAGGCTTTTCCCGACATTTCCGGCATCACCTTTTCTGTAAACCCGGCAAATACGAATGTTATTCTTGGGGACAACATCCATGTGTTATATGGCGACCGCTGTATTTATGACAGTATAGGTGCTGTACGTTACCGGGTTGATCCCCTGTCTTTTCTACAGGTTAATCCTCGTCAGACCCTCCATTTGTATAATTGTGTTAAAGAGTTTGCAGGCCTGACCGGAACCGAAACCGTCTGGGACCTCTACTGCGGCATCGGAACCATTTCACTGTTTCTTGCCGACAAGGCAAAAAACGTGATCGGAATAGAAGTTGTAGGCCGCGCTGTTGAAGATGCCCGGGAAAACGCCCGGTTAAACGGCATTGAAAATGCGTCTTTCTACGCCGGAGATGTCGCATCGGTTTTCCCGGAAGTATACTCCGGCTTTCAGGGCAGCGATCTTATCGTAGTGGATCCGCCACGGAAAGGATGCGATCGGGAACTTCTGGACATGATTTTAAGAGCCGGTCCGGACAAGATTCTCTATGTAAGCTGCAATCCGGCAACGCTGGCCAGGGATCTGAGGATTCTGGCGGATGGGGGATATGCTGTTGACAGGGTGAGGCCGTTTGATATGTTTCCGATGACGGGCCATGTGGAGACCGTCTGTCTACTAACACATAAAGACTGAAAAAGGCCGAGAAAAGCCTGAAATCAAGGGGTTTCCGTCACCGGGG
>CADBNG010000317.1 GCA_902795985.1 uncultured Lachnospiraceae bacterium | reverse complement strand
AGGTCTGATCACTGCGTGGAATTTCCCGATGACGACTGCGACTTCCAAACTGGCTCCGGCGCTGGTGACCGGCAATACGGTCGTATTAAAGCCGGCTTCCTGCGCACCGCTTACCTGCCTGAAGATTGGAGAGTATGCAAAAGAAGTAGGCTTCCCGGATGGTGTTATCAATGTTCTTTCCGGACCGGGATCTGTTGTCGGCGAAGCTATCGTTACACATAAAGATGTAGCGAAGATCAACTTTACCGGAGATTCCCATGTCGGCAAGAGGATCATGTACCTCGCCAGCGACTTTGTAAAACCGGTCGCATCCGAACTTGGAGGAAAAAATGCTTTCATCGTTCTGGACGACGCAAACCTGAACGCAGCAGTAGAAGCCGGTGTCTATTCCGCATTCTTCAACAGCGGACAGAACTGCGGTTCACCGAGCCGTTTCTATATTCAGGAAGGCATTTATGATGCTTTCAAGGAGAAATTCATTGCGGCTGCCGAGAAGATCACGGTAGGCGATACTATGGATCCAAAGACTATGATGGGCCCGCTGGCTTACATGGGCGCACGCGATAATGCGGAAAAAATGGTCGAAGAGGCTCTGGCTGACGGATGCAGACTTTTAAGCGGCGGCCATCGTCCGGATACACCTGAGACCAGGAACGGCGCATATATGCTTCCGACGATCCTGGAGGTCTATGATAATTCGATCCATTTCATGAAAGAAGAGATCTTTGCGCCGGTCGTAGGCTTCTATAAAGTAAAAACTCCGGAGGAGGCCATTGAACTGACAAATGACAACGACTACGGTCTTAGCGCATCCGTATGGACAGAAGATTACAAGAAAGGCATGCGCGTGATCGATCAGCTGGATACCGGTACGACCTGGATCAACCAGCACCTGGAGATCTGTGTGGAAACTCCGTGGGGCGGAAGAAAACAGTCCGGATGGACAAAAGAAAATTCCGCTATCGTTCTGGAAGAGTATACATATCAGAAACACATATGGATTTGCATGGATGATACGCCGCATACCTTCTGGGAGAATTTCCTGAAAGATATTATAGACTGAAAGCCGTAATGCACTGCTGCGCCGGTCAGTCACCGTCAAGATGATAGTACCGGATCATGTGTGCTTTAAAGGCAGCCGCAAGAGCGGACAGATGTTTATCCCGTTTGAAGCATACTTTCATGCTTCGGGAAAACCTGGTATCTGCAAGATGAACCAGCCGGATCGTGTTTTCACGGCGGAAGACTTCTTCACTTTCTTCCGCCAGGAAACCGATCCCGATCCCGCATTGGATCATCTGCATCTGCAGTTCCCTGGAATCCACATAATGAACGGATCCCATCTGCACATTCTGCGACAGACACACCTGAAGAGGATATTCGGTTTCGTCACCATTGCGCATAAAGATAAAAGACTGTCCGTTCAGCATACGGGTCGGTACGGAAGCGCGGTCGGCAAGAGGGTTTGCTTTCGGTACGGCAAGAAGAGGCCTTTCCAGATAAAAATCATAGCCGTCATATTTTCGGAAACGTTCGTCATCCGGGTAGATCATGACATCTACCTGGTTGATGTCCGGAAGTTCGCTTCCGGGCCAGAAAGAGTTGATGACATATTCTACGTTCGAATAAGACATTAAAAATGCGGACAGACATTCCGAGAGGTGCCGTTCGGCTCCGGCCGTGCTGATGCGTATGATGTTGTTTCCGTCCTGCAGATGCTTCAGCTCCTGCAGGGCACTGTCTGTTTCAGCAAGGATATGGTCACAGCGTTTCAGAAAATGCTGGCCGGCTTCGCTGAGGATCAGCCTCCGGCCATGGCGCTCAAAAAGCGGCATCCCCAGCTCTTTTTCCAGATTAAGGATATTTTTGGAAACAGAAGACTGGGAAGTATGCAGCAGTTCCGCCGCTTTGGATACATTTTCCAGGTGGGCGACCACGGAGAAATATTTCAAATTCTGGATATTCATATTCTGACCTTACACCTGTTATTGATCTCTTAAGTCTATGACCTGGCTT
>CADBNG010000316.1 GCA_902795985.1 uncultured Lachnospiraceae bacterium | reverse complement strand
ACGGACGAACGCCTATCTGGAATCCTACGGTCTGGAACCGATTGACTGGAGCATTACATGAAGAAGAGTAACCTGGTAAAAAACGCGTCGGTCTTGATGATCGCGTCGATCGTCTCCCGGATCATCGGACTGCTGTACCGCCGTCCGCTGGCGGGAGCCGTCGGAGCGGTCGGCATGGGCTATTACGGATTCGCGAGCGGCCTGTATTCGATCCTGCTTCTGATCTCTTCCTACAGCATTCCGATGGCGGTCTCCAAGATCGTGGCAGAAAAGAATGCGAAGAAGCAGTACCGGAGCGCGCATAAAACGTTTCTGGCGGCGCTGGTCTATGCCGTCATCGTCGGCGGCGTAACGGCTCTGGTGTGCTGGTTCGGCGGACGCTTCCTGCTTCCGGCCAATCAGCAGAACGCGCTTCCGGCCCTGCGGGCGCTGGCGCCGACGATCTTTCTTTCGGCGATCCTGGGCGTGTTCCGCGGCTATTTCCAGGCGCACCGGACGATGACCCCGACATCCATCTCGCAGATTGCGGAACAGATCATGAATGCCCTGGTCAGCGTGGCAGCAGCCTATGTCCTGATCCATGTGATGGCGCCAACCGGAGGACAGAAAGCTTCTATCTACGGAGCCATGGGCGGAACGATCGGGACCGGAGCCGGCGTACTGGTCGGCCTGGTCTTTATGGTGTTTGTCTACTGGGTCAACCGCGGGTATTTCCGGAAAAAGAGAAAACAGGACACGGTCAGGGCAGAAGAGTCCTACTCAGAGCTTCTGCGGACGATCTTCCTGATGATCACGCCGATCATCTTTACGTCCTTTATTTATAACTGCAGTTCCTATCTGAACAGTTTCCTGTATTCCAGCATCCAGGGCTGGCACAGGATCAATTCGGATCTGATCGCGTCGAACTACGGGGAATATATCAACTTCTACATCCCCATACTCGGGATCCCGCTGGCGGTGGCTTCGGCGACAGCAGCGGCCATGATGCCCGAGGTAGCCGGCCGGTATGTGATCGGGGAAGTGGAAGAAGCGGGCACCGAAGTCAACAAGACGCTCCGCCTGACCATGTTTATCTGTATCCCGTGTATGCTCGGGCTGACCGTCCTGGCATATCCGATCATGGGCGTGCTGTTTCCCACGTCGACCGACCTGGCGGCAAAGCTGCTGCTCACCGGTTCGGTATTCGCGGTCACGGATTCTTTCTCGATCGTTACGGGCGGCGTCCTGCAGGCGATCGGACAGCAGCGGCGGGCTCTGCTCAACGCCGGCATATCCCTGATCGTAAACATGGTTTCACTGGCAATACTTCTGTTGATCATTCCGGCGCTGGATGTGTATGCGGTCATGATCGCCAATATCCTGTTCTCCGTCGTCTGCTGTGTGCTGAACATCCAGTCCATGCGGAAATATCTGAACTATCAGGCTGAGATCCGCCGGACCTATATGGAACCGCTGATCGCTTCAGCGATCATGGGCGCGGCGGCGTATCTGCTGTACCGCCTGATCTTCGGTCTGACCCGCCGTCCGTCCATCGGCCTGTTTGTTTCTGTCATTCTGGCCGTTCTGATCTATATGGTGCTGTACGTCAAAGTATCACGGACGACAGAAGAAGAGATGCTGCATTTCCCGGGCGGACGCTATATTGTGCGCCTGCTGCGGAAGATCCATATATATTGATGTTAACAAAGAAATGATGAAATATTACAAATGCGTTAAAAATAGCTTTACATATTTTGAATAGTATGATATAGTTTATTGCGTAGTAACCGGTTTGGGGAAGCCGGAAAAAGGGGAAAAGGGGAGAACTATAATGAAAAGAAGAAGTCATTTCGTTAAATTGGTCACGGTTCTCTGCGCGGCCATTTTTATTTTGGGATGCACAACGACAGTATTTGCCGCTACGGATCTGGTCGGCCGCGGGACAAGAGGCAGCTCCTCCAATACCGTAACCACGACGACATCCTCATCGTCATCCAGGACTTCCGCATCAAGGACAACTGGAAATACAGCGACTAACGCGGCAACAACGTACCCGGTAACCAAGGGGAACACAGTGAAGACATCTGTCGTCAGCACGGCTGTGCAGACCGGCGTAATGGAGCATATCTATCCGTTCATGATCGGGATCGGAGCAGCCTTCGCCATTTTCGCGGTCTTCTTCCATCTGCAGATGAACCAGGTCCGCTACGGAAAATCCGAGAAGTATTACAAAGAGCTTCTGGATTTCATCTGCGCCTGCAAGCTGTAAACCAGGACCGGGAAACAAAACCTGCATAATTTGAAAAAACAAACTGCCGCGAAAGCGGCAGTTTTTGTTATTGGCGGAAGGGCAGGGGATGATCTTTAGAATACCTTTGGAAGAGGTATTGTTTTTTTTCTGTACATCCACAGGCGGTTTGTGGTACAATCCTACCGATATGCGTATTTCAGAAGAAATACGTCAGGTAAAAGAAAGAAGGGGGAACTATTCATGAAAGGTAATGTTATCGTAGGACAGTCCGGCGGCCCGACCGCCGTTATCAATTCCAGCCTGGCCGGTGTCTACAAGACGGCTATGGAGCGCGGATACACCCGTGTGTACGGCATGCGTTACGGGATCCAGGGTCTGATGCAGGAACAGTATGTGGATCTGGCGGAGCATATCCGGAATGAACTGGATCTGGAGCTGCTGAAACGGACGCCGTCTGCGTTCCTGGGCACCTGCCGCTATAAACTGCCGGAGATCCATGAAGATAAAGACGTCTACGAGAAGATCTTCGCGATCCTGGACAAGCTGGATATCGAGGTGTTCATCTATATCGGCGGCAACGATTCCATGGATACGATCCGCAAGCTGTCTGACTACGCGCTTCTGACAGGCGCCAAGCAGAAATTCGTCGGATGCCCGAAAACGATCGACAACGACCTGGCCATTACCGACCATACGCCGGGATTCGGCAGTGCGGCAAAGTATATTGCCACATCTACCAAAGAGATCATCTGCGACGCGAGCGGCTTTTCTTATAAGAAGAAAAACGTTACGATCGTCGAGATCATGGGCCGCAACGCCGGCTGGCTGACAGGCGCTTCCGCGCTGGCCGCCGGGGAAGACTGCGTCGGAGCTGACCTGATCTACCTGCCGGAGATCCCGTTTGATGTCAATACCTTTGTTGAGAAGGTACGCAGCATCCTGGAGACCAAGGACGTCGTCGTGGCGGCCGTTTCCGAAGGGATCCACACGGCCGATGGCAAATTCATCTGCGAGTTTACGCCGGGTTCGGATTCGAAAGATGCGTTCGGCCATATCCAGCTGACAGGAACAGCTTCCTATCTGGCGAACGTCATCCACAATGAGCTGGGATGCAAGACCCGTGCCGTGGAGCTTTCCATCCTGCAGCGTTCAGCCGCGCATATGGCCAGCCTGGTCGACGTGAATGAAGCGTATGCTGTCGGCGGTGCTACCGTAAAGGCGGCGGACGAAGGCAACAGCGGCGTCATGGTCGTTATCGAGCGCGTATCTGACGATCCCTATCAGAGCACGACGAATTTCTTTGACGTGCACCGGATCGCCAATGCGGAAAAAGTCGTTCCGCGTGAATGGATCAACGAAGAAGGCAATGGCGTGACGGAGGAATTCCTGGATTATGTACGTCCGCTTATCCAGGGCCATGTGCCGCCGATGATGGTCGACGGTCTTCCCAGACACCTGCCCATGAACGTGAAAAACTACGAGTGGAGCAATTGAATGTTGTTTTTTCCTGTGTTATACTAGGTTGCATCGTTAGAGAATGAACAGGAGGCAAACAGACTATGAAACATATTCAGACTGTGGAAACCAGAAAACTTCAGGAAACCGTAAAAAAAGGCGGCTGCGGCGAATGCCAGACTTCCTGTCAGTCTGCGTGCAAGACATCCTGTACCGTCGGCAATCAGACGTGTGAACAGAGCAAATAACGGTTGCTGATATTCTGGGGACATTGACCATGTTCCTGCGCCGGGAGCGGTGCAGGAACATTGTTCTGTTTTCTGACAAGGGAAAATCTTGATACATACATTCGAAAATAACGGGTATAAGCTGTGTCTTGACGTGAACAGCGGTTCGCTGCACAGGCTGGACGATCTGTCCTTCGAAGTGCTGCGGCTTCTGGAAGAAGGAGTCGAACCTGCAGAGGTGAAGCAGCGTCTTTCCGGCCATTGTCCGGCGGAAGAGATCGAAGAAGTCCTGGAAGAGTGTGAAGAACTCCGGAAGGACGGTTCACTCTTTACGGAAGACGGCTACAAGCCTTCCGTGGAAGCCTTTGCGTCCCGCCCGACGGTAGTCAAAGCGCTCTGTCTGCATATCGCCCACGACTGCAACCTGGCCTGCCGCTACTGTTTCGCCGGTGAAGGAGAATACCATGGACGGCGGGCTCTGATGACGGCCGAAGTCGGCCGGGCAGCGCTGGATTTTCTGATCCGGAATTCCGGCGGACGCCGGAATCTGGAGGTGGATTTCTTCGGCGGCGAACCAACGATGAACTGGGAAGTCGTCAAGGAACTGGTCCGGTACGGACGGAAGCGGGAAGCAGAAGCGGACAAGCATTTCCGCTTTACGCTGACAACAAACGGGATCCTGCTGAACGACGAGATCATGGAGTTCTGCAACCGCGAGATGGACAACGTCGTGCTGAGTTTCGACGGCCGCAGAGAGATCAACGATTTCATGCGTCCGTTCCGCGGGGGAGACAGCAGCAGTTATGACCGCATAATCCCGAAGTTCCAGAAATTCGCGGACAGCCGGAACCAGGAAAAATACTACGTCCGGGGCACGTTCACGAGAAACAATCTGGACTTTGCCAAAGACGTGCTGCACATGGCGGACCTGGGATTTAAACAAATCTCTATAGAACCTGTGGTGGCGCCGCTTACGGAAGACTACGCGATCCGGGAAGAGGATCTGCCGCAGATCTGCGAACAGTACGACATACTGGCCCGGGAAATGCTGAAGCGGGAAAAGGAAGGACGCGGATTCACGTTTTTCCATTTCATGATCGATCTGACCGGCGGACCCTGCGTTTACAAGCGGCTGTCCGGCTGCGGAGCCGGCGGTGAATATCTGGCGGTCACGCCCTGGGGGGCCCTGTATCCCTGCCACCAGTTCGTCGGGCTGGAAGATTTCTGCCTGGGAAATGTGGAAGAGGGCCTGAAAAAAGAAGAGATCAGCCGGCAGTTCCGTTCTGTAAATGTTTACAGCCGTCCGGAATGCGCGGAGTGCTTCGCGCGGTTCTTCTGCAGCGGCGGATGCATGGCCAACGGGTATCACGCAGCCGGCCGTATCGACGGGACCTACAAGATCGGCTGCGTCATGCAGAGAAAACGTATCGAATGCGCGCTGATGCTGAAAAGCGCATTGAGCGAACCGTAAACACAGATTGCATACTCGCGGATGCTGAAAAGCACATTGAGCGGCGCATCGAGCGGTTGAAAAGCAAAAAAAGATCGAACGCGCGCGGATGCAAAAAGCGCGCTGAACGATAAATAAACAAGAAAACAAAGAGGATAACGAAAATGAGAAAGAAGCAAAGTGTTGTTACTCTGGTGATCATGGCGGTGCTGACCGTCCTGCTTGCCTACACCGTCTTTGTCGGCTGGGGAGAGCACCATACCGGCGCCATGAAGAATATCCGGACCGGTCTGGATCTTTCCGGCGGTGTCAGTATCACGTATGAAGCGACCGATGCCGCGCCGTCCACGTCCGACATGGACGATACGATCTACAAGCTGCAGCAGAGGGTTACGCAGTTCAGTACGGAATCCAACGTCTATCAGCAGGGTCTGAACCGGATCAACGTGGAGATCCCGGGCGTCACAGACGCCAATAAGATCCTGGCCGAACTCGGCAAGCCCGGTTCCCTGCAGTTCCAGGACACGGAAGGGAACATCGTGCTGGAAGGCTCGGATATTGCCGGAGCGGAAGGCGTTGCCTATTCGGATTCCAAGACCGGTGAACATAAGTACGTGGTCGATCTGACCATGACGACCGCCGGGACGAAGAAATTCGCGGACGCGACGGAAGCCAACGTCGGCAAAGCGATCTCCATCGTCTATGACGGCGAAGTCATCAGTTCGCCGATCGTGCAGTCCGTCATCACCGGCGGCAAGGCCGAGATCACCGGCATGGCCGATATCGAAGCGGCCCGCCAGCTGGCTTCTTTCATCCGGATCGGTTCACTTTCCCTGGAACTGAACGAGATCTATTCCAATGTTGTCGGCGCCTCTCTGGGACAGGAAGCCCTGCATACCAGCGTGATCGCGGGTATCATCGGCGTGCTTCTCGTCATCCTGTTCATGATCCTGGTCTACCGGATCTCCGGCGTTGTAGCCGGCTGGGCACTTATCCTCTTCGTACTGCTGGATCTCGCGTTCCTGAACGCGTTTGACATTACCCTGACGCTTCCCGGCATCGCCGGCGT
>CADBNG010000315.1 GCA_902795985.1 uncultured Lachnospiraceae bacterium | reverse complement strand
GTGCTCTTTGTTCGATCCTGCTGATGATCATCAAACGGAACTTCAGCTGGAAAAACTTCAAATTCATCATTCAGGATACCGTATCCACCACCGGTATGGTCTTCATCCTGATGATCGGCGCTACCGTGTTCGGCAGCTTCCTGACCTTCTCCAAGCTTCCGGCTTCGATGGCAAAATGGGTCGGCGGGCTGAACGTATCCAGATATGTGATCCTTTTGTTGATTGTTCTGGTTTATTTCGTCCTGGGCTGCATCATGGATGCGCTGCCTATGATTCTGCTGACGATCCCGATATTCTATCCGATCATGACACAGCTGGGATTTGATACGATCTGGTTCGGCGTAATTCTGATCCTGGTTGTGGATCTTGGCGTTATCACACCGCCGGTAGGCATCAATTGCTATATCATGGCAGGTATGGCCAAGGAGATACCATTGAGTACCATTTTCCGGGGATCTGTACCGTTTATTTTCGCGCTTCTCCTGACGATTGCGCTGATCTCCATATTCCCGCAGATCGCCACTTGGCTGCCGACGGTTCTGTATGGTGTCTAGGGAAGGGGTGATCAAGATGAAAAAAATCAGTTCATTTGTGAATAAAATTGCTGGCGGGATCAGTTATATCAGCTTTGCCGGTGTCATCGTTATGATGCTGCTGATTACCGTGGACGTTATTCTCCGGAAATTCTTCCGCACCCCTATTGAGGGCTCATATGAGATTGTTCAGTATATTCTGATGATTCTGGTGTTTGCTTCTTTTGCTTACACACAGGCGGAGAAAAAGCAGGTTCGTGTGACTCTCTTCCTTGGACTTATGCCCTGGCGGCTGCATGTTCTTCTGATGGGAATCTGGGAGTTGATCTGCGCCATTGGTGTTGCCATCTGCTCTTACGCGGCTTTTGTACAGGCAGCTTATCTGGTGGAGAAGAACTGGACCAGCGACGTGCTGCGGTTTAAAGTTGCGCCGTTCCATTATTTCGAAGGGGTTGTCATGGCGGTTTTTGCGGTGGTTCTTCTGATTGATGCAATTCGCTATTTCCTTGGCCTGCGAAAGAAGGAAGAGGCCATGGAATGCTTTAAAGATTATACGTGATTCTGGTTTTTGTGAACTTGAATGCCAGAAAGGATGGGGCATTCCGACTGAGGAGGCCCCATTTTAACACAAATAGACAGATCCAATAGCGGTTTTATAAAAAATCCCTGCTGCGCTTATGAACGAAGTGAACAAGCTAAATTGCCGTTTTTTGTAACACGGGTAATTTTCGTCCTCTGAATGTCCTGACAGCACAGAATTTGAAATCGTCCGGAAAGTTGTTTCGTCCGTTATTTGTAAAATTACAGTGATATTTGTAGGATCCTCCAAAAAAATGAAACTTGTCATTCCATATGGCACAATCTTTTTGCTTGTGTTATAATTAATTTCGTTAATCATCATATAACTTTTCTATATTAAAAGAGGGTATTTTATGGAAAAAGTGTTTACCAACATGACCGGAGGAGGACCGGTCTCGGTGTATGTGGAGGACGGAAAGATCACAAGGGTACGTCCGCTGCAGATTCCGGAAGAAGACTTCCCTGAACCCTGGCACATTGTCGGCAACGACGGAAAAACCTATACGCCGCCCAAAGCGTTCCGGCTTTCACCACCGGTGCATGGCGAAAAGAACCGGGTTTATTCGGAAGACCGTATTCTGTATCCCATGAAGAGAGTCGACTGGGATCCGAAGGGAGAGCGCCATCCCGAGAACCGCGGAAAGAGCGGCTATGAAAGAATCAGCTGGGATGAGGCTGTGGAACTGATCGCCGGCGAGATTGAAAGAGTTCAGTCCACATACGGCGAGGCGTCTCTGACCGGTATGACCTCTTCGCATCATAACTGGGGCGTGGTCGGCTACAAAATGGGGCCGTTCCACCGCTTCATGCACATGCTTCATTATACTCCGATTTATGATAACCCGGATTCCTGGGAAGGCTGGCACTGGGGAGCAACCCATACCTACGGTTTCCAGTGGCGTCTCGGCATGCCCGAGCAGTTCGACCTTCTTGAGGACGCGCTGCAGAATACGGATATGATCGTATTCTGGTCCAACGACCCGGACTCCACCCGCGGAACCTATTCCGGACAGGAATCCCACATCTGGCGTGTATGGCTGAAGGAAAAGGGCGTAAAATGCGTCTTTATCGATCCGCTGTACAACTACACCAACGCCGTGATGGACGGCACCTGGCTGGCGCCGCGTCCGGGCGGTGATACGGCCATGGCCATGGCGATCGCCTATACCTGGATCACGGAAGATACCTATGATCATGAATATGTCAAAGACCGCACCATCGGCTTTGATGAATTCAAGGCTTATATTCTCGGCGAAACGGACGATATGATCCCGAAGACCTGCGAATGGGCGGAAGCCCAGTCCGGTATTCCGGCCCGTAAGATCCGCGCTCTGGCAAGGGAATGGGCAAAGGTCCGCACCTGCCTGTCCTCCGGCTGCCGCGGCGGTCAGGGAAGCGCCTGCCGTACCGCGTACGGAACGGAATGGGCCCGGATGATGGTCCTTCTTCAGGCCATGCAGGGACTTGGAAAACCCGGCGTTTCCATCTGGGGAACGACCATGGGCGCTCCGGCCTCCTATAAATGGTTCCCGGGATATGCCGAGCCTGCCGGCCAGATGGGCCGTTCGGACGTAGCGAAGAGAAAGCTCTGCTTCGAGAACCCGACGCAGCAGCGTCTGTTCCGTCTGACCCTTCCGGATGCCATTCTGGACGGTCACGATGATTTCCGCGGCGAAGGCTTCTGCGGGGCCAGCCTCCAGCAGCAGTTCACCCGCAACATTTATCCGCAGGAAGCGAAGGTCCATATGTTCTACCGTTACGGCGGCAGCTTCATGGGGACCATGCTGGATACCAACAAATGGGTGAGAATGTACCAGTCTCCGGAACTGGAGTGCGTAGTCAACCAGGACTGCTGGTACAGTTCCGAAACGAATTTCGCGGATATTATTCTTCCGGCCTGCACCAACTTCGAAAGAAACGACATCGGTGAATGGGCAACCTGCGGCGGCTATACCACCATGGCCCATATCGGCAACAACTGGCGTGTCATCGTCCGGGAGCAGAAGGCCATCGAGCCGCTTGGCGAGTCCAAGAGCGACTATGAGATCCTGCGCCTGATCGCTGCCAAACTCGGCAGAGAAGAAGAGTATACGGAAGGCAATACCGAGGACGACTGGGCTAAACTGTTCTTCGATTCTTCCGAGATCGCCAAAGACGGCGATATCACCTGGGAAGAGTTCAATAAGAAGGGCTATTACATCGTACCGTGCCCGCCCGACCGCAAGCCGACGCCGTCCATGCGCTGGTTCTACGAAAAGAGAGAAGCGGATACTCCCGATCCCGGCAACCTGCCGAGAAAATGGGGCCGTCCCGCCGATCTGGGCACCGATTCCGGCCTGATTGAATTCGCGTCCGAATCCCTTCGGAAGAACCTGCCCCACGATATGGAACGTCCGGTCGTGCCGCACTTCATTCCTTCCTGGGAAGGCTATAAGAGCGATATGTGGAACAAGTATCCGCTGCAGATCATCATGCCGCATCCGCGTTTCTCGTTCCATACGCATTATGACAAGCATGAGTCCTGGCTGAATGACATTCCGATGCACCGCGTCATGATCAACGGATTCCCGTACTGGCCCTGCCGGATTAATCCGAAGGATGCCGAAGCCAGAGGAATCAAGGACGGTGATATTGTTGAGCTTTACAACGACAGAGGCAATGTCCTCTGCGCGGCAAGCGTTACGGAGCGTGTTCCGGCCGGAGTCCTTCACAGCTACGGCTGCGGCGCGTGGTACGAACCGCTCGAACCCGGTGTTCCGGGCAGTGTGGACCGGGCAGGCTGTGTCAACCTTCTGACCGCCTCCACCCTGATGGGCAGAAACGTTCCCGGCATGACCCCGAACTCCTGCCTGTGCGAGATCCGAGTATGGGAGGGTGAATGATATGGCAAAGAAATGGTGTCTGATCATTGATATTACACGCTGTGACGGCTGCGGATCCTGCCTCCTGTCCGTCAAAGACGAATATACCTATGGCAACAACTATCCGGGATACAGTGCCGGTCAGCCGGTCAACGGCGCGAACTGGCTCTGGCTGAAGGAAGTGGAACAGGGACAGGGCGATAAAATCAAGATGGATTACATCCCCGTGATGTTCCCCCACGACCGCAATCAGAAACCGATTCCCGGCGTACCGGAAGATGCCTTCTATGTCCGCGAGGACGGCATCAGCATCATCGATCCGGAAAAGGCAAAGGGATGCAAAGCCCTGTACGATGCCTTCAAGGACCAGGGAACGATCTTCTGGAATGAAGAGCTGGATATCCCGCAGATCTATACGCTGGATGCCCATCGCCTTGATGAAGGGGATATTCCCCGCTGCTGCGACGACTGCCCGACCCAGGCCATGCACTGGGGTGATCTGAACGATCCGGACAGTGATGTCAGCCGCTTTATCGCGGAGCATCCCGGTGAAGAGCTGGAAGACCTTTTCCCGAAAGAGGGCGCGGATTATGTAGTGAAATACTACAAGCTGCCGAAACCGTTCATTGCGGGAGAGATCATGCTGGCTGACAGCGAAGACTGCGTGGAAGGCGCGGCGGTTTCCCTTACCTGTGAGGACGGAACGATCGACCTGACCACAACGGATTTCTTTGGCGATTTCCAGTTCCTGTATCTGAAAAAAGGACTGAAATACACCCTGAAGGCCGAAGTGCCCGGATACAAGGCCTATGAGGCGGAAATCCTGGTGGATGAAGCAAAGAATCTGGGCGTTATTACGCTGGAGAAGTAAACTAAAGAAGCACAAACGGGGTCGGCGCGGTTTATGAACGCGCCGGCCCTTTATCTATCCGTTTTTTAAATAAGTACTGATTAATTTTGAATTTCTCACCGGGTCCTCTTACTGGTAGAATAGGACTGTGGAATTCGTTTTCGCAGGGTTTTTATGTCTGACGATGCGGAAAAATCAGAAAAAAGATCAGGAGACAGGTATTATGGCAAGAAAAGTGAACAAAAGTGTTGTAATCGGAACAATTGGCGAAGATGCCCACATGATCGGTGCCTGGGTGCTTTCCGAAGCCTATAAGGATGCCGGATTCAAAGTGGCATTTCTCGGCGCTGTGGTGCCTCAGGAGGAGTTTGTCCAGGCTGCAGTGGAAACGGATGCCGATGCGATCCTGGTTTCTTCTTCTTACGGCATGGGTATTATCGACTGTGACGGCCTGAGGGAAAAATGCATCGAAGCCGGCATCGGCGATATTATCCTTTACGCCGGAGGAACGGTCTGTTCCCTGGTGGATATGGCGAAAAACTGGCCTCAGGTGGAAGAACGTTTCGCTCAGATGGGCTTTAACCGTGTGTTCAAGAATACCTGCACGGCAGATGAATCCATTGCCACGCTGAAAAAAGATCTGGGTATTGAAGACTGATAACGGCTGTCGGAAACAGAAAGGTCAGGAGTTGCTATGAGAAATTTTCTTCTGGTGGATTTCGGAAGCACCTATACCAAGGTCATGGCGGTGGATATGGATACAGAGGAGGTGCTGGGACGGTCCCAGGCTCCGACAACCATTGATACGGATATCATGATCGGACTGAAAGAGGCGCTGAAGAATCTGGAAGAGGAGTTTGGAGTTAAAGAAGAGACCTTTGTCGAGCGCTATGCCAGTTCCAGCGCAGCCGGAGGCCTGAAGATGGCCGCAATCGGTCTTGTTCCCGCGCTGACCCTGGAAGCGGCAAGAAGAGCGGCTCTGGGAGCGGGCGCGAAAGTTGTCTGTTCTTTCGGCTATGAAATTGATGAAGACGATATTCAGGAAATCCTGGACAAACGGTGCGATATTGTAATGCTGGCCGGCGGCACGGACGGAGGGAATAAAGCGGTTATTCTTCATAACGCGCAGATGCTGGCGGAGTCGGAAGTGGACTGCCCGATACTGGTCTGCGGAAATGCCAAAGCCCGTTCGGCTATTAAAAAAATGCTCGATGCAGCCGGTAAAAAGTATTATATCGCGGAAAATGTACTGCCGACGCTGGATGATGTCAACGAAGGACCGGCGCAGGAAAATATCCGGGAAATCTTTATTGAGCATATCGTGAAGGCGAAAGGCCTGACTGCAGCGCAGGAATACATGGGAAAGAGCATCCTTCCGACACCGATGATTTCGTTACGGGCCGCAAACCTGCTTTCCGGAGGAACAAAGGAACAGGACGGCATCGGCCGGGTTCTCACCGTGGAAGTCGGAGGCGCGACGACAAATATCCATTCCGTTGCCAGCAATGAACCGGTCGACAGTCAGACTGTCATGCGCGGCCTGCCCGAGTCCCGTGTTAAACGGACGGTGGAAGGGGATCTCGGCATCCGCTGGAACTCCCATACGATCCGGGAAATGGCAGGGGAAGAAAAACTGCATGAAATTCTGGACGGACTGGGCACCGTCAGCAAAGAAGAAGCGGACCGGGTGGATTTTAAGGAATACACCGATTTTCTGTATGCTAATGTGGAACATACACCGGAAAATGATCTGGAATACGAACTGGACATCACTCTGGCAAAATGGTCGGTCAATACGGCGGTGACCCGTCATGTAGGCCGTATTCATAAAGAATATTCCCTGAACGGTGAACTCACCATTCAGGAAGGAAAAAACATGCTCAACGCCGAGAATATCATCGGCACAGGCGGCATTTTCAAGTACGGCAGAAACCCCGCCAGAATCCTAAAAGCCGCGCTGTTTGATGAAGGAGATCCCTGGAGCTTAAAACCCCGGGAGCCGAAAGCCTATGTGGACTCTTCGTATATTTTGTATGGCGTGGGCCTTCTGTCAGAAGAGTACCCGGAGGAAGCCCTCCGGATCGCGAAGAAATATCTGGTTCCGGTCGAACTGTAAAGGAGGATCGGTATGGAAAACAGAAACCGGGCAGAGTTTTACGCCTGCCCTGAAAGATGGGATGCCGGGACCGACGTGGTTATCATCGGATCCGGCCTGGCCGGTTTCGCGGCGGCAGATCTGTTGCTGGACGGCGGGAACAAGGTGATGATCCTGGAAAAAATGCCCTATATGGGCGGTAATTCCGTTCTGGCCGGCGGCGGTTATGCCTGCTGGGACAGCTCGCTTAAATACCGGCAGGAGCTGGGCCTGGGGGAGGATTCTCCGGAACAGCATTTTGAGGACACGCTGATCGGCGGCAACCGCTGCAATATCCGGGAACTGCTCTGGAGAATGGTAGAGAAAGCCCCGGAAGGTATGGACTGGCTGGTTTCCAAAGGCGTGACCTTTAAAAAACTCCTGGTTAAGATTGGTTGTCATACGGCGTATCGCTGTTATCAGGGTTCCATGTCCGGAAAGGAAGCCATGACCTGCATCAAAAACAGTGTCTGCGAAAAAGGCGCGCAGCTTCTGCTGAAGCATGAAGTCACCTGCCTGTACCGGGAAGGAATTGACGGAAGAGTAATCGGAGTCCGGGTTAATACACCGGAAGGAGAGAAAACGATCCGCGCGGAAAAAGCGGTTGTCATCGCCAGCGGTGGCTTCAGCAATGACGTGGCATTCCGAATGCTGTATCGTCCGGATCTGAACGAACTGTACAGCTGTTCCAATCATAAAGGCGCTACCGGAGAAATGATCCGGTTCGCCCAGGCTGTCGGTGCGGATACGCTCCACATGGCTTTTATTCAGCTTTTTCCCTGTGCCAATCCAAAAACGGGCATGGTGGACCGGTTCGCATTCTACAGTTATTCCTCTGCCGGTTTCGGCGCGGTTTATGTGGACGGCAAGGGGCAGCGTTTCGTCAGTGAACTGGCCGGACGGGACGACGTGTCCAATGCCCAGATTGACAGCGGAGACGGCCCGACCTACTGCCTCCTGAATGATGAGATTATTCGTCAGCTGGGAGTCACCGATTCGGAATTCGAAAACGGAAAGAAAAACGGCCGGTTCCTTTTCGGCGGCACGGTCGCGGAACTGGAAGAGAAGATGGGGCTGGAAAAAGGCCGTCTCTGGCAGACGCTTTCCAAACATAATGATGCCATTAAAAACCTGAATGATCCTCTTTTCGGCAAACCCATGGAAGCTTCCATGACGCCTTTTGCCGAAAACGAGTCCATCTATGCCGTACCCCAATGGCCGTCCGTTCACTACACCCACGGCGGTATCCGCATCAATGCTGACGCAGAGGTTCTGGACGTACTCGGCAACGCGATTCCCGGCCTTTACGCTGCCGGTGAAGTCTGTGGCGGCACCCATGGCTCCAACCGCCTCGGCGGTCATGGCCTCGCGGAATGTGTGGTATTCGGCCGGGTGGCGGCAGAGCAGATCAACATGAAATAAGCCCGGAAGGGATCGGGACTAACTGGCAGTATTGGCGACAGGGGAACGGTTCTCTGTCGCCATTTTTTTCCTTCCGGGACTGGCGACAGAGAACCGTCCCCCTGCCGCCATCGAAAAATACGTTGATTTCGTAGATTCGGCACAAATATTTAACGATTATTTGTAATATTTTCCAAAATAATATGCCTTACACTGTTGCAAATCCGTTAGAATATGATACAATAAAGCAAGCGTTTGCTAAGAATTCAAGCGAGGACGGAAAAATGAGTCTATTTGGCGGAGTCATCTCTATCACAGGCATTACATTCCTGGTGTTCATGGTCTTTGTCATCACCTTTATCGGATACCTGCTGGGGCGGATCCGGATTAAGGGAATCGACCTGGGAACAGCAGGTGTTTTTATTATTGCGCTGCTGTTCGGGGCACTGTTCAGTACCCAGATCGGGCAGACGATTACCCAGACTGTAGCGGGAGAAAAGGTGGATATTTCCACCAATGCGCTGAAAGTCATTGATACCACGGGCCTTGTCTTTTTTGTCGGTGCGGTCGGTCTGATCGCCGGTCCGAATTTTTTCAAAAACTTTAAAAAGAATTTTAAATCCTATATCCTGATCGGTGTCATTATCATCGCGTCCGGCGCTCTTGCCACAATCCTCTGCTTCTTTATCGGACGCGGCGCGGAAAACAGTGATCAGGAATTTATCGCGATGCTGGTCGGCATCATGTCCGGATCCCTGACGTCCACACCGGCATTCTCTTCCGCAAAGGCTACGGCAGCAACGGTGGCGGCCGGTGCCGGGTCGGTATTGTCCGTTGCGGACGCGGAGGCCGTCGTCTCGGTCGGATACGGAATTGCTTATATTTTCGGTGTAGTCGGTGTTGTTTTGTTTGTCCAGCTGATTCCGAGAATCACAAAGGCGAATATGGAAGAGGAGCGGGCAAAGATCCGAATCGTGGATACCGGCGTGCACACCATGGCGAAAAAACGGTTTGAGGTGGAGCCCCAGGGGCTGTTCGCCTTTGCGTTTGTTCTGGCTGCCGGTATTCTTATCGGGGCGATTAAGATCCCGCTGACAAGCGCAGGACTTTCCGGAACAACCTTCAGCCTGACGTCCACAGGAGGCGTTCTGCTCGTCGGCCTGATTGTGGGACATGTGGGTCATATCGGCCCGTTCAGCATTAACCTTTCCCAGCGAACGCTGGCGACGTTCCGTGAACTGGGCCTGGTTCTGTTCCTGATCGGCGCCGGTGTTGCCGGAGGAATGAAATTTGTCCAGTACTTCAAATGGGTCTATTTCCTCTATGGCGTCATCATCACATTGATTCCGATGTTCATCGGTTTCCTGTTCTCGAAATATGTGCTGAAACTGAGCCTGCTGAACAACCTCGGTTCGATTACCGGCGGCATGACCTCCACACCGGCGCTCGGAACGCTGATTTCCACAGCCGGTACGGATGACGTGGCATCGGCCTATGCCGCAACGTATCCGATTGCCCTGATCAGCGTGGTTCTCAGTTCCCAGTTCCTGATTCTGTTCCTTTCGTAAAACATGGACACACAGCAGATTATAAAGAGACTGCCGCGCGGATAAAGCTGCGGCAGTCTCTTTCTTAACAGTGATAATCCGGATCGGTTGGCCGGATTTTCTTTATCTTTAAGCCCTCCCGTAAGGCCTTTGACGTACTATGGTTAAACCATTAAATATCGCGCTTATACCCATATCTTCCTGTAATCGCAACTATGAGTTCATGGGCGGTTCATTCGGATTGGCCCCGAATCCGATCATTATGCGGAATAAATGAAACCCCGCCTTTATAGACGGGGTTCCGTTTTTTGCGGATGCTGCAGAGGCGCGCGGCAGATCTTAATTAAAGCCTGCACACCGCTCACTGCTCAAAACTTCCATACCCGGCAATGGCCTCGTCAATGGTCATTGCGCCTGTTGCGACACTGTAAACCGCCTGCCGGAACTGTTTGACCGCGTCATCCGTCAGTCCGAATGCTTCCGGCGACAGGATCCGGTCTTCCGGAACGTCCCCGAAGGCGGCATATACGCTGTTAAAAGACAGATCTTTCGTCGGTGACATAAGGCCCTTGTTCTGCGCCATCCGGCTCAGCTCCTGTGAAGTGACCAGGAAGCGCATGAATTCGTTGGCCATGTCCAGATTCGCGCTGTCTTTGTTGACAGAGAACTGCAGGTTCGGCATATCAAGGAAAATGGCGCCTTCGTCCGACATGGGAACCGGGACGAAGGAGTAGGTGAAGGGACTGGCGATAAAGGCTTCGGAACGGCTCTCGCGTTTCTTTGTTCCGGAGACGGTATCTCCGGAACAGACCATCATGGGTACGTCGCCTTCAAAAAAG
>CADBNG010000314.1 GCA_902795985.1 uncultured Lachnospiraceae bacterium | reverse complement strand
GAGCGTGAAGACCGCGCGAGTACGTCCCTAGTCGCTCTGGCTGAGGGACGAAGACATAGAGCGACTTGCCAATACAGCGAAACAGCCGCTGCCAGTACGAGTGAAGGGCTGAGCGGGACGACGCCTGACGACGGGAACGCACGGGCCATTTGATCGTCCGGTTTGCAGCTAAACAGCCACTGCCAGTACGAGTGAAGGACTGAGCGGGGCGACGCCTGACGACGGGAACGCACGGACTCTTTGATCGTCCGGTTTGCCAATCATATTTTTTCTCTAAATAAAACCGGCTGCGGACATAAAACCGCCTTTTACTGCAGGATACAATAATAATGTGAAAAAGCTGTATCTTTGCGATATAATGAAATCAAAGCAATAAAGGACCGGGCCCTGATATGAAATCAACACGGAATAAAGTATGTTCACTCAGCCTCGCGGCAGTGCTTTCCGCTGCCCTTCTGCTTTCCTGCTTTCATCCGGTCTATGCGGAAGAAACTTCTGCTTCCGAAGTGACGGCCATTGAGAATTCTTCCGAAACCGCATTCGTTGATCTTCCGGAGGACGTTCCCGGGTCCGACGATTCTCTGCCCTCCGAAGACAGTGCCGGGGCCGAAACGCCCTGTGATCTTTCAGAAAACCCTCAGGCCGGCGAACCCGATCCGGAGGAAACCATAGCGGAACCGGATGCAGCGGACTCCGGTATTTCCGAACCGGAGGAGCCCACAGAAACCGATCCGGATCCGGCTTCTTTATGCGAACCTTCTTCCGAAGAATCAGCAGCGGATTCCGGGGAAGACCTGTTATCCGACGCCGCAGAAGATCCTGAACCCGTTAAGGAAACCTCCCCGGAGCAACCGGTTGTTACTCCCGAGGTCACCCTTCCCGCGGCAGAAGCTGAAACAGAACCGGAAGATAATCCGGCATCCGGCGAAGAAGAGGAAGCGGGTGAAGCGCCGCCGGTATCAGACGACGAAGAAGCCGTTGAAGAGCCGGCTGCAGAGCCTTCTGAGGAGGAAACCGGCGTACAGCCTGCGCAGTCTTCTGCCGCTCTTATTCCCCTGTCCGACGCCTTCTTCCCGCATGACTCCATGGCCTATACCGGAACGCCGCGGACGCAGACAAATGCGGCTGTCGTTATCGCCAAAAGCGGCCAGGATGTCATCAAACTGGAGAGGGGAACCGATTACACCATCAAATACAAAAACAATATTAATGCCGGTACCGCCACCATCTTCATTACCGGTAAAGGCCGCTATACCGGCACGCTGGAAAAAACCTTTGAAATCACCCGGGTCCCCCTTGCGTCCATGACGCTGAAGCACGAATCCATGGTTTATAAAGGCCGGCCCCGGACCCAGAATCTGGACACCATTGTCCAGGCCAGAGTCGGCGGAAAGCTGATAACGCTGCAGCGCTGGCAGGATTACAGCATCTCCTATGAGAACAATGTGGATGCCGGAACTGCCGTCATGATCGTGAAAGGCAAGGGCAATTATCGCGGCACCCTCCGTAAGTCGTTCAAGATCACAAGGGTTCCGCTGAAATCCGCATCAATCCCCAACCAGACCATGCAGCATACCGGAAAGCCCCGGACACAGACCAACGGCACGAAGGTCTATGCCTCCGTGGACGGGTCGACCCGGCGGCTGACACTTGGAAAGGATTACACGATCTCCTATCTTCACAACTACTATGGCAAGGCGAAGATGATCATCCGGGGAAAAGGAAATTATTCCGGTACGATCAAAAAGACTTTTACCATTACCGGCGCATGGGGGAGCAACGCGACCAGTACCGACAGCCCCCGTTCCAAAGAATACCAGCGTCTCCTGAACAATCAGCCGATCAATCCGCAGGATCCTACGCAGACCGTTTTCGGCACCTTTGCCTCGATGATCAACGGTTCCTTCGTCATTCCCGGCATCAGGCGCACGCACATTGTCGACCGGAACGGAAATCATCTCGGCTGCCCGGATATGGTCATTCAGGGCACCTGCACCGCTGGCGATTATCTGATCATCAGCGCTTACTGCAGCGCGGGAGAACACAATTCCGTTCTTTACATTCTTAAAAACGGAGAATACCTGGAAACCATCTGCCTCACAAAATCCGGCGGAGCTCCCCTGCTCAATCATGTGGGCGGTCTGGCTTATCTGGATGGAAACGTCTACATCGCCGGTGACAACGACAACTGCGTCTATGCCGTGCCGATGGAAAAAATCAAAAAGAACCTGGGGCATCAGGACGCCCGCCGCTCCAAGGTCCTTCCGGCGTTTTACACTTCCCGAAGCGCTTCATTCCTGACTGCATTTGAAAAAAAGCTTTACGTCGGGACGTTTTACATGGATGAATACCGGAACGCCTCCGGTCTCAGCACGCTTCAGGCCTACGATCCGCTGACCGGCAGTGCCTCCGGCGCTCCGCTGACTCTGGCCACCAACAAAGCCCAGGGGGCCGTTTTCGTCAAAAATTCCGGCAGTACCTATCTGCTGGCCTCCGCTTCCTACGGACGCGGAAACACTTCGGAACTGATTCTCTCCCGCCTGAATTCCAACCGGACCCTGACGGAGAAAAAGCGGATCCTGCTGCCCAACATGAGCGAAGAGCTCGCGATCCGCAAAGGGAAGCTTTATATCGGATTCGAATCCGGCGCCCGGTATTACACGGACAACGGTCTGTTCGACCGGATCCGTCCTCTGGACCGTATTATCTCAATGGACGTTCTCCGGCTGATTTCCTGACCGGAAAAATGGCGACAGGGGGACGGTTCCCTGTCGCCATTTTTTTCGGTTCTCTGTGACGACAGGGGACGGTTCCCTGTCGCCATTTTTTCGATTCTCTACGACGACTGGGGATTGTTCCCTGTCGCCATTTTTCCGGTTCTCTGTGACGACAGAGAACCGTCCCCCTATCGCCGTTATTTCAGCAGTTTGCGGATATGCTTGTATAAGAGCAGCGTCAGAATCGTTACAACAACGCCCTTGAACAGGTTGAACGGCACAACCGTCAGAAGGCAGAATGTGATAACGGAATTGATGGAGGAATGGATCGCCTGACCCATGCCGATAATTACTTCCATATCCAGATGGAAAGCCGCTCCGTACGCCGGCAGCAGCATATAGGCATTGACAAAAACGCTGGCGACTGTCATAACGATAATACCGACGATCAGGCCGGCTACCGCACGGGACTTCGTTTTATGTCTTTTGTAAATCAGGGCAGCCGGGACAATCAGGGCACATCCCATGATCAGGTTGCCCAGCTCTCCCACAAACGCGGTCTGGGTTCCCTTAAACAAAAGATGGATCGCGATCTTGATGACTTCGATGAGGACGCCCGCAACCGGCCCCATTGCAAAGCCGCCGATCAGAACCGGAAGCTCCGAAAAGTCCAGTTTATAGAACGGAGGCGCCAGAAACGGAAGCGGGAATTCAATAAACATCAATACTCCTGCCACCGCCCCCAGCATGGCGATCTGAACCAGACGGCGGGTTTTCGTGACGGACTGTTCCGATGCGGATAAGGTCTGTTTCGGGTTGACTGCATGTTCCATGGTTAAAAACTCCTTTCTTCTTTATGCGGTTTTTTCTGTCTTCAGGAGTTTTTTTACGAGCCTGTAAAAAAATCCCCGGATAAAACTCCGGGGCGCATCACAATAAAAAAACTCTTCTTCCATCCAGACTGTAACTGTTGGTACCGGAGTTCCACCGGTTCGGCCTCAATGAGGTTCGCGGACTGTACCGCCAGTAGGGACTTTCACCCTGCCCTGAAGATTTAACTGGTTCTATTTTAGCACGACTTTACAGGAATGCAATAGTAAAGTGCAAAGAAACTGATGATCCGCCGCGCGGATCAGGGGGACCGGAATCAAAGGGGACTGTCCCCTTTGATTCGCTCTAAGCTGATGATCAGAAGATCAGGCCGGTGAGCAGCGCCGCGATGCAGCAGCAGCCGGCCACGACGATCAGATTTCCGCCGATCCAGGCTATCAGTACGCCAACGACCAGCGCCGCAATGCCGCTGAGCGTATTCCCGGCCGAGGTAATGATGGCCGGGAAGGTCATCACCGCCAGGGTTACGTAAGGCACATAAGTCAGGAACGAGCGGATAAAACGGTTCGTAATCTCCTTTCGCAGAACCAGGAAGGGAAGAAGGCGGATCGCATACAGCGTCAGGCACATGACCATCAGTTTAAGCCAGAAATCCGGAGCCATTACTGCACCTCCTTCCGCGGTTCATCCGGCAGCGGATGAAGCCAGGCCGCAATGGCCGCAATGGCCACCGTCAGAATGATGATCCTGAAGCCCGAAGAAATACGGTTCAGATACGGCGCTTCCGCGAAAACGAAACTGGCCGCCATGGAAATCACTACGAGCAGGCCGATAAAATGATTCTTTTTGGCCGGCGGAATAATAATGGCCAGGAACATGCCGTACAGGGAGACCCCCAGCGCATTAACGATAAACGTCGGAAGGATATTGCCCGCAACAATCCCCAGAAAAGTGCCCGTCGACCATCCGGCGACGGAAACAACGGTAATGCCGTAGGAATAAAACGGGTTCAAATGGCCGTAAACACTGTAGGACAGGCCGAAAATCTCATCCGTAATGCAGTAAGCCAGACCGAAACGATGGATGTTCCGGATGTCGGGTGCCAGCTTCTGGGTCAGCGAGCAGCTCATCAGGAAATACCGCATGTTGACGACAAAACAGGTCAGCACGATTTCCAGATACCCGGCACCGGAAGCAAACAGGTTGATCGCCGCGAATTCCCCGGCGCTCGCCACCATTCCCGCGGACATGATAAATCCCTGCCCTCCGGACATGCCGATATTGCGCGCCGCAATCCCCAGCGCGAACGACACGGCAAAATATCCGAGACAAATCGGAATGCCGTCGATATTCCCTTTTCGAAACCAGCTGCTGTTCTTCATTGTTCCAAAGGGGACAGTCCCTTCCGCCCCCCTGCTCCGTCCCTTCCGGTCCGGTGTCACAAAGGGGACAGTCCCTTCCGCCCCCTGCTCCGTCCCTTCCGGCCTCCGGCTGTTAATAGACTTCTTTTTCTTCCACGCAGTGGTTTTTGATCTCTCCCACCAGCGTCTGCAGAGCGTCAATCACCCTCGGTCGGATGTCGCCTCCGACCAGGACGAACATGATATCGTCTCCGACATTCAGTTCTCCGGAATTCAGCCACACCCGGATATAAGTGATGCCGTCCATTTTCTTTGCGGACTCAATCGCGGCTTCCACTTTCTTCTTATCATAGGAAAAACGCATGCCCTTTACTTCCGGCGCATCCTCGTTGCCTTCCCGTACTTTCGAACGGGCGCTTTCCCGAACAACACCGTTATGGATCAGATACATCCCGTTTTCCGCTGAACGTCCGGCGGCTTTCGCCTCTTTCAGCCAGGCATTTACGTTGGGAACCTCTGCGCTGACATCCAGGCCCTCGGCACTTTTTTCTTCGTGGTGATGATGATGGTGGTGATGATGCTCCTCTCCGCAATCGGCCGAACCGGCGGAATAAAGCATGTCCATTCCATGCAGAAGCGGTGAACGCACCGCGTCAAAATTCTCCCTTGCCGCTTTCAGGCTGCCGGGCAGATTGATGATCAGCGTATTCCCGCGGATCCCGGCCACGCTGCGGGAAAGGCAGCCCCGGTCCGTGATTTTGCAGCTCTCCGCGCGCATCAGCTCCGGAATACCCGGCACCTCCTTCTCAATCACTGCCAGCGTCGCTTCCGGCGTATTGTCTCTCGGCGAAAAACCGCTGCCGCCGGTCGTCAGCACAAGACCGGCCTTTTTTTCATCCGCGCAGAGGATCAGCTCCTCCATGATTTTATCTTTATCGTCCGGAATGACGGAAGTATAAATCACTTCATACCCGTCTTCCTTCAGCATTTCGCATAAGGCCGGTCCGCTGGTATCCACCCGCTCTCCTCTGGAGCCTTTATCACTGATTGTAAGCACTGCTGCAGTATACATTTCTTTCCTCCTGGTTATTGCTTCTGCTTTATTCTTCCCTGTGAAAATCACCGTGAACCCCGCCGGATTTTTCCAGAAGCCGGATATCCGTAATCTCAATATCCTTCTGCACGGCCTTGCACATATCATATACCGTAAGCGCGGCAATACTGGCGGCTGTCAGCGCTTCCATCTCCACTCCGGTTCTCCCGCTGCAGGAAATCGTGGCTTTAATCTCCACAGAACAGCGTTCCTCGTCCAGCGCAAGATCCAGATCCACTCCATTGATGAGGATCGGATGACACATGGGGATAATATGGGGCGTCTGTTTCGCTCCCAGAACCCCGGCGATCTGCGCTACAGTGAGCACGTCGCCCTTTTTCATTCCTCCGGTGCGGATCAGCTCAAAAGTCTCCCGGCTCACCAGTACCCGGGCGCCGGCCGTGGCCTTCCGTTCCGTAATATCCTTTTCTCCGACATTGACCATTTTTGCGCGGCCCTGCTCATTGAAATGGGTAAAATCTTCCATATTCTGCATTATTATCACCTCGGTTGTCTGTCAGCGGTTACAGAATTCCTTCAGGATAAAATCCGCGATGCCTTCCGGATCGTCGAAACCAAAAACCGGAATTCCCGGATCTTTTTCTACCGGCAGATCCGTCACCAGTGCCCGGAATCGGCTCAGTTCTGCCGTAAAGCCCTTCCCCGTGGCGGCGCGGGCCAGACCGATCTGGTCAAAATCCGCGTTTTTATAGCCCTCGACCAGGATGATATCCGCATCCTTCGCATAGGCTACTGCTTCCAGGGGATCCAGCGGTTTCGCAATAAACACTGCCGCGTTCTCCTGCGAACTCACAATGGAATAAGCCGCGCCGGCTTTTGCAAACCGGTCGGAGTCCTTACCCTCGTGATCGAACTGCAGTCCGTGGGCGTCATGCTTGACCACCGCAACATTAAGGCCCCTCCCGGTCAGAATCGGAATGATTTTCTCCAGAAGGGTCGTCTTTCCGGTTCCGGAGTATCCGGCGAATCCCAGAACCGGAGTTTTCTTTTCGGACATCGTCATCCTCCGATCTGATTCATGTTCCGATTGGCTTCGCTCCGATGCTCATAGGACAGCTCCTCGTGCTGTCCGGGCTTGGCCAGGATCGCTTTTTTGATCTGTTCGACCATTTCCTCCCTGCTCATTCCCTTCACGCCGAACTCCGCAGGAGAGTGCAGACAGGGCTTGAAATACCCGTCCGCCGTCAGGCGGATCCGGTTGCAGCCCCGGCAGAAATGATTGCTGACCGGGCTGATCAGCCCGATATTTCCCTTCGCGTCCGGCAGGCGGTACAGTTTTGCCACACCGCCGTCCGTTTCGATCTTCTCCATCGGCGGAAGGTGATTCAGCACTTCTTCGCATTTAAGATAAGAGGCTTCCTTGAAATCCCCGCTGTCGTACATCGGCATCAGCTCGATAAAACGCACATCCACCGGCCATTTTTTCGTCAGTTCCCCGAAAGCGGGAATCTCGTCGTCGTTAAAGCCGCCGATCAGGACCGCGTTGATCTTCACTTTATCAAATCCGGCATCCAGCGCCGCTTCCAGACCGGCCATCGCGTCGGAAAGCCGGCCCATCCGCGTCACATACGCAAACTTTTCGGGATCCAGCGTATCCAGACTGATATTCACACGGCTGACGCCTGCCGCCCTTAAATCCTTTGCCATGCCCGGAAGCAGGATTCCGTTTGTGGTCAGGCAGACTTCCCGGATTCCGGGGATTTTCGCCGTTCTCTCACAGATGGAAAGAACATTCTTTTTGATCAGCGGCTCCCCTCCGGTGATCCGGATCTTCCGCACGCCGAGTGACGCGGCGGCTTCCACCGCCATGATCATTTCATCCTCCGTGAGCATGTCCTTGTGATCCTTCTTGCAGACGCCTTCCGCCGGCATGCAGTACCGGCAGCGGAGATTGCACAGCTCCGTGATCGACAGTCTCAGATAGCGGATTTCTCTTCCAAATGTATCCTGCATAGCGATTTCTCTTATTCTTTCTCTTCACCGCTTCCGCGGCAAACGTCAAATCGTTTCTCAGATGCGGATGGCCGAAAGGGTCGTTCCCGGCTCCAGCGGTCCGCTGCCTGCCGGAATCACCGCCAGCACGTCGCTGCCGATGGAACTGCTCAGAATTCCGTTGCCCTGTTTCTCCGCAAGATCCATCCGAACCGTTCCGTCGCTCAAATCCAGCTTCCCGTGGATCAGGCGGGTACCGCGGCTGGCCTTCCCGAAACGGCTTTTTACGGTCACCGAAATCTCTTCGTGAGCGTAATCCCGCCGGCCTGTCAGCTTTTTAAATGCCGGCATGGCAATCACCAGGAAATTGATGATGGAAGACACCGGGTTTCCCGAAAGACCGCAGACCATCTTATGGTCCTTTTCCCCGTAGGCGCAGGCCATGCCGGGTTTCAGCTGCACCCCGCGGAACAGGATATTTACGCCGGCTTTTTCCATCGCCAGCGGCGTATAGTCGAAATCTCCCACAGAAACACCGCCGGTCAGGATCACGGCGTCGCATTCCACAAGGGCGGTCCGGATTTTTCCGGCAATGGTTTCCGGGTCATCTCCGGCAATTCCGTAGGAAACCGGCCGGCATCCCAGTTTTTTCAGAATGCCGTTAAACGTCTGTCCGTTGGAATCATAGATTTTTCCCGGGGTCAGCGCCTCTCCCGGCTCCAGCAGTTCGCTTCCGGTCGCAATAATACCGACGGAAGGAACTTTAAACACCAGCGGCTGCGGAACATTCTGCCCCGCCAGCGTTCCCGCCAGTCCGGAATCGATGATCGTTCCCGCCTCTGCAAGGACCTCCCCCTTACGGGTATCCTCCCCCGGCTGGACGATATTCTCATTCTCGCGGAGCGGCTGGAAAATTCGGACTTCCGTATCCGTAAACTCCGTTTTCTCATACATAATAACGCAGTCGGCGCCTTCCGGTACCGGCGCTCCGGTCATGATCCTCGCCGCATGGCCCTGTGTGATCTCCCGTGTCGGGACCTCGCCGGCGGCAATCTCTTCTGTAACCGACAACGTAACCGGATTCTCTTTCGAAGCATTCTCTGTGTCAATGCTTCTCAGCGCATACCCGTCCAGGGGGGAACGGCGGAACGGCGGAACGTCTTCCTTCGCGACCAGAGCCTCCGCAAGGACCCGCATCGGGGCATCGGCCAGAGCCGCTCTCTCCGTTTCCACCGGCCGGACAATCCCGGTCATTAATTCTATTTTTTCCGCAACCGATTTTTCAAATATCATCTTTTTATCCTTTAAGCGCGCTCCGGAGGTTTACCCTTCCGGTTTTACCGCTTCAT
>CADBNG010000313.1 GCA_902795985.1 uncultured Lachnospiraceae bacterium | reverse complement strand
GTCAGATGGGAGTGAAGGGGGTCGTGAAATGAGTACAGGACAGACTATACTTGAGATCAAAGGCCTCAACAAGTTTTTCGGGCCGACGCATGCCAATAAGAATATCGACTTTACGCTGAAAACCGGTGAAATTCATGGCCTGATCGGTGAAAACGGATCCGGAAAATCCACCCTGATTTCGCAGATTGCCGGAATCTACGGGCATGATAGCGGCGAGATGCTCTTAAAGGGCGAACACTATAATCCCACCAGCCCGGTTGACGCAAACAACCATAAAATCTCCATGGTTATGCAGGAACTTGGTGTGGTAGGAACCCTTTCGGCCGGCATGAACGTCTTTCTCGGCCGGACGGACAAATTTACCAAATTCGGCATCATCAACATGAAGCAGCTGAACAGGGAAGCCGAAGCGATCTTCGAAAAATGGGATCTCCCGAGAGTTCCGCTGAATAAAATGACCGACGGAATGATGATCGAGACCCGGAAGATGATCGAGCTGGCCAGAGCCCTTTCGGTGGATCCGGACATCCTGATTCTGGATGAGATCACCCAGTCCCTTTCCCTGAACAACCGCCGCAAGCTGGTGGAGCTGATCAACAAGCTCAAGGAAATGGGCAAATCCATTATCGTCATCACCCATGACGTGGAAGAACTGATCGAGATCACGGACACGATTACCGTCCTGCGTGACGGAGAAGTGGTCGGCAACGTGATTTCCGCGGACACCACTCCGGACGAGATCAAACAGATGATGGTAGGCCGTGAGATGGAAGGCGACTATTATCGAAGCGACATGATCCCGGATTACGGCGACGAAGTTGTCATGAAAGTGGACAATATTTCCGTAAAAGGCGAAGTTGAGGATATCTCCTTTGAACTTCACAAGGGCGAGATCCTGGGCTTCTGCGGATTGTCCGACTCCGGTATTCATTCCATCGGAAAAGCGGTATACGGTCTTTCCAAACTGGAAAAGGGTACGGTTCATCTGACGGAAAAGAACGTCGATGTCAAGAGCGCTCCGAAGGCGCTGCGCAGCAACATGGGTTATGTGCCGAAGGACCGTGACAACGAAGCGCTGATGATTCATACCAGCATCCGTGACAACTTTGTCCTTCCTTCCCTGACAGAGCTGCAGGGACCGATCGGTTTCCTTTCACCGGCAAAACTCAGCAAACTGGCATCGGAAACATCCGCACAGCTTTCCGTTAAGAGTACAGGCATCAGTCAGACGATGGATGCTCTTTCCGGCGGCAACAAGCAGAAAGTCAATTTCGGCCGCTGGCTTGCCAAGGACTTAAAGGTCCTGGTACTGGACTGCCCGACCCGAGGCGTTGACGTCGGTGTTAAAGCCTATATTTATTCTCTGATGAAGCAGGCGAAGAAAGACGGCATTTCCATTGTGCTGATCTCGGATGAGCTGACGGAGATCCTGGGTATGTCCGACAGACTGTTCGTTATGAAGGACGGAAAGATAACCAAGGAGATCCGCAGAGACGAAGACTTTACAGAGCAGTCGGTGATTGGGGTGATGATATGATGAAAAACAGATTTAAAGCAGCGGACATCATTCCGTTTATTTCCTTTATCATTATCTTTGTATTTTTCACGATCGCCAGCAAGGGTGCGATGCTTTCCGCATTCAACCTTTCCATCATCCTGGATCAGTCCATGATCACGATCATCGTCGGCTGCGGCGTTCTGTTCGTTATCGCGCAGGGCAGTACCGATATGACCATCGGTGTTAACCTGGGCCTTTCCGGCGTTCTGGCCGTTCATGTGGGACTGATCAGCGGAAATCCCTGGCTGATGCTTCCGCTGGCAGTGATCTTCGGAACGATCGTAGGCGTCATCAACGGTTTCCTTGTGGCGAAGTGCAAGGTGCCTTCCTTCATGCTGTCGATTGCCGAACTGATCGGAATCCGCGGCCTGATCAATTATATCCAGACCGTGATCCAGGCGGAGTACATTACCAATGAAATGCGTGTGCTGAACAACTCCGCGGTGAAGATCCCGATGTTCATTGCCATCGTTGTCATCATGATCTATATCTTTGAGTTTACAAAGATCGGCCGTTACAGCCGTGCGATCGGTGAGAACGAAACGACAGCCCGTTTTGTGGGTGTGCCGGTTGACAAGATCAAGATCATTGCCTTTGCGCTTTCCGGCCTGTGTGCTGGATATGCTTCGATCCTGGCCGTCGCCCAGATCAACGGAACCAACATGCAGATGGGCGTTTTCCTGGAAATGAAGACCGTTATGGCGATCTTCTTCGGCGGTGTTCTGGTTACCGGCGGCGCTTCCGCCAAGAGCTACAAGGTATTCCTTGGCGCGCTGTCCATCCAGATCATCATCAACGGACTCGGCCTGATCGGAAAATCCGCCACGCAGATCCAGCAGTCGGTGGAAGGCGTGCTGCTCCTGCTCGTACTGTTTATTACGATGCTGGCCAGCAGGGGAAGAAAGATCAAACCGAAAGAAGTTGAGGATCAGGAGAAAGCGACTGTTCAGCAGTAAATCAGAGTTTCCGTAATGACAGGAGCAGTGAAACGAAAGGAGAGATCCTCCGGCAGCTCGCTGCTCCTTTTTTTTCAATAAAACCAGGCACTTTGTGTTATTTTTGGGCACGAAGGGGGCGAAGGGGACTGTCCCCAACGGCCCCCTTTTGGATCGGAAGGGACGGAGCAGGGAGCGAAGGGGACTGTCCCCTTCGCTCCCTTTTGGGCACAGAAAGGGCGGCCGTCTGGCCGCCCTTGTTCAGTGTTCAGTTTGGGTGTTCGGATCAGTCGATCCAGGCAGTTCTGAATTCCAGCCATCTCGGATCGGGATCTTCATTCCAAGCCCAGTCGCGGCCGCCCTTGAATACTTCAGAGTTCATCTCATTGCTGAGGATATTGAGGGAGGCGTTCGGGAAGCGCTTTGCCATATGATAATAGAAATCGCCGGGGGTGGTGCAGGCGGCAATCTCTTCTTCCGTCGCGATCAGGTAATCCTTTGTGAATTTCAGGCCGCTTTCATCCAGCAGGCAGCCTTCCTTCATATGACCCGGGATCACAACATCCGGCTGCAGGTTGTAGATGCCTTCGATGTCCTTGATCCAGAGTTTGCGCTGTTCTTCATTGACTTCGCAGGTGAAGGGATGCGCTTCGTTAAAGACGACGTCACTGCAGACGACCGTTTTGATGGAGGGGATCCATACGATGGTGTTCCACATCAGATCGCCCATGCAGCGGATAATCTCAAGCTTTTCGCCTTCCAGCTCCAGATAATTTCCTTCCAGCGCCTCCAGACGGTCGCACTGTTTGCGGCAGAGGTTCTCCTCACCGATGATCTCGGTCCATTCGTCCAGCTTCGGCTGGTACTGGTGATCATAAAGGGTGACAACGGGGGCCGGGGCATAGCATTTCGCATTCGGGAAGACTTCGGCGATCTCGCCCATTCCCCAGTAATGATCCGGGTGAGCATGAGTCGCGAAGATTGCTTTCAGTTCCAGACCGGTCTCAAGGATCTCAGCAATCACTCTGTGCGCGTTTGCGCGGGTCCACTGGGTGTCAATCAGGATGCACTCCTTTTTGCCCATAACGATCGTTGAAGTTACATTGAAAGCGTCTTCGGATGAAACGAAGACCTTTGTTGCGAGTTTATCCTCACCGTGACGAACCATTATTGTCTGCATAGAGTTATCCCTCCTTCATAATGTTATGCGTTCTTTTCGGCTGCCTCCTGACCGAAGGGCAGTATTTTTTATTATTATATCATATTGGGAGAGAATCTGAAGTGGTGAATACAGAAAAATATTTGGCAGAACTAACAGAATTCTTATAAGTCATTGTGCCGAAGTCTGATTGACGTAAACTGTTGATTTATGTATTATATTAATATAACTAATGAGTTGTTCCGGACGATCCGTCCGGAAAGATACTGAAGAACTATTTGATTTTGGAGGGAACTACCAATGAGCTGCAAGTATTCACAGGCCGCACCTGTCTTCTTTGGAGAAGGTGCCATCAAGGAACTGGGAGAAAAGGTCAAAGAACTCGGCTGCAAGAAAGTCATGTGCGTCTATGACGCCGGTGTCAAGGCTGCAGGCGCAGGCGCGAAAGCGGAAGAGAGCCTGAAGGCCGCCGGAATCGACTATCTCGTATACGACAAAATCACCGGTGAGCCGGCGGATTATCTCGTCAACGAGTGCGGAACCATGGCGAAGGAAGCCGGATGCGACTGTGTCGTCGGCATCGGCGGCGGCAGCAGCATGGACTGCGCGAAAGCATCCGCCCTTCTGATCGAATATCCGGCTCCGATCGAGCAGTATTTCACCGCTCCGCCCACCTTTATGCACTGCAGCACCCCGATCATTCTGATCCCGACCACAGCAGGAACCGGCAGTGAATGTTCACCGATGTGCATCATCACCAGCGGCGGCGAAAAGCTTTCCGTATTTACCAATCAGAGAATGGCGATCATCGATCCGGAACTGACCCATACTGTTCCTCCGTCGGTCACCGCCAATACCGGACTGGATGCCTTCACGCATGCGGCGGAAGCCATTACCGCGAAGAACTGGAACCCGCACAGCGAGCTGGTCGGCAAAGCCGCGATCGAAAAGATCGCCAAATATCTTCCGATCGCTTTTAAGGACGGCACCAACGCGGAAGCCAGACGCGAACTGTCCCTGGCCGCTAACTGGGCAGGCATTGCTTTCGCGGATACCGATGCGCATCTCGGCCACTGCATCGCGGACAGTATTTCCAAATACTTCCATTCACCGCACGGCTACAACTGCATCGTTGTTACTCCGGAAGTCATGAGAATCATCGCGCCGGTCGTTCCCGACAAAGTCAAAATCGTCGGAGAAGCCTGCGGCGCGGAATTTGACGGAACCGAAACTCCTGAAGAGATCGGAACCAAGACCGCGAAAGCTATTGACGCTCTGAGAAAGGCCTGCGGCTACAAGGGACCGAAAGAGTACAACATGGACCGCGAGACGTTCGTGAACATGGGCGCTCATTCCATGCAGATCGATCTGGGCCTTCGTATTAACTGCCCGGTCGAGCCGACGGAAGAACTCTGCAACGAGATCCTTCAGCACAGCTACGATGATTATGATTGATCGGAACTGAACAGCTGAAACAAAGAGAGGTCGCCGCAATGCGGCGGCCTCTTTTTTGGCGACAGGGGACGGTTCTCTGTCGCCATTCTTTGCCTTCGCGGACGATCGAGGAGCAAAGGGCTATGGTTTCGCGGAGGCTCGAGGAGCAGAGGGCTATGGCTTCGCGGACGATCGAGGAGTAAAAGGACTATGGCTTCGGGGAGGCTCGAGGAGCAAAGGGCTATGGCTTCGCGGACGACCGAGGAGCATTGCCGTCCCGGCGGCAGGCGTCCTCCCGTTCAGCTGATTTGCGTCTCCACTAAGCCTCCGACCAAATTCGGCGTAAGCGTACCTCAAAGGTCGGAGGCAAGTTCCGGCAGCAAATCATCTTCACGCTCGTTTGGCTGATGCCTCCGTTACGGCAATGATCCTCGATCTGGCTTTGAAGACGAAAAGGATGTATTCAGAAGTTTATAAAAGGGAAGAACTTATACTCCGACGGAAGATCAGCGCAGATATTTCTTAATCATCGGCCGGGAGGAGACACGCTCCAGGTGCTTCAGGACGCTGCCGCAGGGGCAGGGGCCGGGAAGGATGCGGCTGCGGTCGCCGGTGCGGTAGCGGATGAAGGGCATGGCCTGGCGGTTCAGGGTGGTGACGACCAGTTCGCCGTAAGTACCGTCCGGGACAGGGGTTCCAGTGTCCGGATCGATTACTTCGTAGTAGAGGTCGCTTTCCCAGAGATGGTATCCGCCGGCGGTTTTGCAGCCGACGCCGCCGCCAAGACCGGTTTCGGTCATGCCGTATTCCTCATCGATCCTGCAATGCCAGAGCTCACGGATTGTCCGGCAGGCGTCTTCGGAGACGAAAGATCCGGCGAGAAGGACGCTCTCGATCAGACCGGCGATCCGTGTATCTGTTCCGCGAAGCCGGGAATGTTTCGCAATGGCCGCGATCGTATCCGGAGGACCGACCAGACGGTTGTACTGATGGAGGAGGATCTCGGAGAGGACTCCGTCGTAATCCTGTTCAGAGGGAAAACCGAAAATGGAAGAGCGGACAGACATCCGTTCAAGAGCCTGGGATAAAAGCACATTTAAGGATCCCGGGCTGTGTCCGGGAAAGAGCAGAAGGATACGGTCGCCGGGCACGGCAAATTCGAGCATGCCGTGATGAAAGAAATCGATCGTGCGTTCCTGGTCTTCTTCGGTGAAGTAGATTCGTTTGGGACGGCCTTCGGAACCGCTGGTCTCCATCAGGGTCACGATCCGCCCGATCGCGTCGGCAGAGGTGCAGACCATGGAGACACCGCGAAAACGCAGGTCTTCCGGTGTCGTGAAGGGAAGGGCGGAGAACTCTTCAAAAGAGCGGATGTCCGTATCCGGAAACCGCTCCCGGTAAAAGGAACTGCGGGCCCTCGCGTAACGGAGGACTTCATTCAGAAGGGACAGCTGCCGCTGTTCCAGGGCCGCCCGGGTCAGCGGGGCGGAAAGCCCCGCGCAGGCGGCGATCCAGGAGTCCATCATCCTTTGGCTTCCTGTTCCGCAATAAGCTTATCCACCAGTTCGATGGCGGTCGCAATAAAACCGGGGCACCGTTCCGGGACAACGCCGGCTTCCACGGCTGCTTCATGCTGCCCGGGGATCGAGAAGTCATAGCCGGTCAGTTCTTTGCAGAGAAGAGATCCGTTCTTCTCAATAAACGCCTGATCGAATTTTCCCGCCAGTTCGCAGGCCGGATCATGCTCTTTGGCATAGGAGCCCAATGCCATGTAGGCCCCTGTGCATGTACCGCAGACATTGCCTCTGCGCATGCCTCCGCCGAAAACGGCAGCGAGCGCATCGGTCTCTTCCACGTCATAGCCGAGCTGGTCGGCAAAGTATCCGAACGTGATCTGCGCGCAGTTCTTGCCCTCATTGAGCTTTTGCAGTATTTCGGTTCTTGTCAGCATCATTCTTCCCTCCAGATGGATTTACTGTTATCCATATTTTAGAATGGGCGGAGGGAAATATCAATAAAAAAACGACGAGGAAGGGGCCGCAGTCCGGACGGGGACTGCCGGAACTGGACAATTATGCAAAAAAAGCATACAATACAATTTAATGACAAAAGGTGTTTTTCTGTCCTGATGACAGGACGGTAAATCATCAGACCGGAAAAAAGGACCTGATTATGAAGAAACTCAGAATACTTGTATTTGTGCTGACGGCAGCCCTTTGTGTCCCGCTTGCGGTCAGCGCGGAAAACGAAGAGAATAACAATCCGGCAGCACCGGAAACCGTACAGGAAACCGATCCCGTTTCCGATACCGGTTCGGAAACGGATCCCGCGGATCCTCCGGCAGAGACCGGGACGGATGAAGGCCAGGAAGGCACCGGAACACCGGAGAATACAGAAGGACAGGATGGACAGGGAGATCCGGCACAGCAGGATCCTTCCGCGGAAACGGAAGAGCCGGGCAGCGAACAGCCATCGGAAGAAGATCCGGCAGCCGTTCCGCCTTCCCAGGAGCCGGAAGAACCGGTCGAAGAACAGCCGTCGGAGGAGCAGCCGTCGGAGGAAAAGCCGTCCGGGGAACAGCCATCGGAGGAACAGCCGTCGGAGGAAAAGCCGTCCGGGGAAAAACCCGGAAACAAAGAGGATAAGCCTACTCCGGATCCCGAAAAACCGGCGGACGGGACCGGGGAGCAAAAGAAACCGGAACCCGGGCAGAAAGAAGAACAGAAAGAAGAGAAACCGGAAAACAGGAAGGAACCGGAACAGACCGAAGAAGAAAAATCCCGGCAGCAGGAGCTCGATAAGGCAAGGGCCGAGAGCATAAACAATACCAAAGGCATTACCCCTGTCGCAAACAGCGTCTGGATTGAGACCATTCCGCACTACTGCAACGGACATCTGTTATCCGCGGGAAAATACGGAAGGTTGCAGGGACTCACGGATTTTACATTTTTCACCGCTCAGGAGTCCGGTTCCTACAGCGCGTATAATGCCGGGGACGGCATGGTCGTTCTGGGGAAATACCAGTTTACGGATTTCGGTACCCAGGGGAATGGTACAGCGACAGCACTGATTTCCTATATGAACGCGAACTGCGGCGGGTTATACAGTGATCTTTACCGCGCGTTTGTAGTTGAAAAACGCAATGCCGTCAATGAATGGAATGCCTGCGCCGTCAACGATACTGCCAATTTCATGGCAATGCAGGACCAGTTTGCCTATGAGCACTATTATTTAAGGGGCGAGGCCGCCGTGGAAGCCGCGGGCATTTCCCTGCATGACCGTCCGTGGGTCGTCAAAGGGATGTGCTTCAGCATTTTTAACGGTCTGGGACCGTATGACGAATACGGCAGCGGCGCTTATGTCATTACGACGGCCGGTATTTCGAACGAAGATTCCAATGCTGTTTTTATCGAGAAAATCTGCGCGAACATGGTCGCGCTTTACGCGGACCAGTATACCTGGCTGTACGGAAGATTCTGTGACGGCAGTGATACCGCCCTGGGCATCTCCGATAAGGACCTGGCGCTGGAGATTTTAAGCGGGTCTCTGTTCCAGGATCCGGAACCGGTCACGGACACCCTGCTTGAGGTAACGGTCGAGGATAATACCCCTCCGTCCGCGCAGAAAAAAGGAGTCTTCGTACACACCGTCAGCGTGACCGGAAAACGGGTCCGGGAATACACGAACGAGTCAGAGACCAGGGTCCTGAATTCGGCGGAAGACTATACCGTTAAGTGCAAACTCAATAAAAAGCATACGAAACTGACGCTGACCATCAGCGGACAGGGAATATACGAAGGGCAGGAGCTGGAACAGAAGATCACCCTGCCCGCGGAAACGCCGGAAAAAAAGAAATCGTAATCAGCCCGGACGAAAAGGAACGGCTGCCTGAAAGGAAAGGAAACGAACAGCATGGGTGTTTTAAGACCGGGAGGAACCGAACTGACCCGTTATGCGCTGGACCGCTGCGGCGTCTCGGAAAAGGACTGCATTCTGGATATCGGATGCGGGGACGGGACAGCCGCCGCATTTATCCTGGAACACTATCCGGTGAGCGTCACCGCGGTCGATAAAGACGAGGAAGCGGTCGAAAAGGCGAAAAGCAAAGGAGTGGATGCGCAGGTGGCCGATGCGGAAGCCCTGCCGTTTGCTTCGCGCGGTTTTGATATTGTGCTGATGGAATGTGTGTTCAGCATCCTGAACCGTCAGGAAGAAGCAATCCATGAGGCTTTCTGCATGATCCGGCCCGGCGGGCATCTGGTGATCACGGACGTGTACTGCCGAGAACCGGACATGGACCGTTTCCGGGAGGAATATGCCTCCGCAATGGCAGTGATCCGCCGTCCCAGAGAGGACGGGGAATGCGTCGGGGAGGATGAGAAATTTCCTTCTCCATACTGTCAGGACGGGGCAGTAGTCCCGGAGAGCCTGGAAGGGCTGCTGGAGGAGCTGGGGATGAAGGTCGTTCTCTTTGAGGACCGGACGGATGATCTGAAAGCCTTCTGCGCCCAGGCAATCCTGGATTACGGATCGGTGGAAGAGTATCTGCAGAAGGAAGGAACCTGGCAGGGCTGCGGGCTCAACTGCCGTAAGCCCGGGTATTTTCTGCTGATTGCCGAAAAAAGCTGAGACGGGCGGTTTGTCGCTTTGCACGAGGAACCATTGCGTTTTTGTGCAGGAATCCATGGGCCTGTAATGCCGGAAAAACACAACAATAAATGGTTCAAAAAACATATAAAAAAGTGATGAAATTCGGCGTTCCGTATCTTTTGATTTTATGTTTTTTATAGTATGATAATAAAAGGGTATTTTACTTTCGTTGATAAAGACGAATCACAGTGAAAACACTTCAAACAATGAAAGGATGAGGATGTATCAATGGGAATGAATGGTTACGAAAGGATCCATCTGACGATTAACGGCGTCGACCGCCCGGTCGTCTGTGATCCGAAAAAAGACAAGCTGTCCACCGTGATCCGCCGGATGGGCCTTACCGGAACGAAGGTAGGCTGCGACATCGGTGTCTGCGGCGCCTGCAGCGTGATCCTGAACGGAGAACTGGTCCGCTCCTGCACGAAGAAGATGGACAAGGTCCCCGAGTACAGCGAGATCATCACGATTGAAGGAATCGGCACGCCTCAGCATCTGCACCCGATCCAGCAGGCATGGATCACCTACGGCGGTATCCAGTGCGGATTCTGCACACCGGGCTTTATTATTTCCACCTATGCCCTTCTTCAGAAAAATCCGGATCCGACCCGCGAAGAGGTTCGTGACTGGTTCCAGAAGAATCACAACATCTGCCGCTGCACCGGTTATAAACCGATCGTAGACGCCGTTATGGCTGCCGCGAAGGTCATGCGCGGCGAAGCGACGATGGAAGACATCACCTATAAATTCGAAGAAGAAAAAGACATCTACGGATCCAGACATCCCAGACCCGCCGGCGTTTCCAAGGCCTGCGGCCTGACCGACTACGGCAACGATCTGGCTCTTAAGATGCCCGAAAGCATGGTCCATCTGGCAGTTGTTCTTGCCGCGGAGCCCCATGCGAACATCATCAGCATCGATACCGCGGAAGCGGAAGCCATGCCGGGCGTTATCAAGGTCCTGACCGCGAAAGACGTCAAGGGCAACAACATCGTCGACACCCCGCCGGTCATCCCGCGCTGGGAAGGCAGCGGCACGCCTCCGTTCCCGGTCATCGCCGGAAAGAAAGTCTGCCGTAAGGGCGACGTCGTAGCGGTTGTCGCGGCGGATACTCTGGAGCATGCGCGCGAAGCCGCCAAAGCGGTCAAGCAGGATCTCGAAGTCCTTCCGACCTACTTCACCTTCCCCGAGGCAGCCATGCCCAACGCCATCCGCCTGCATGAAGGCACAGCGAACACTTATATGTGGGCTCCGCTGTACAAGGGCGAGGATACCGAAGAAATCTTTGAAGAGGCAGCTTTCACCGCAGAAGGCAGCTTCCATTCCCAGCATGAGCCGCATCTGCCCATCGAGCCGGATGTCTGCCAGGGTTATTACGATACCGAAGGCAACGTTGTAGTCCAGTGCAAGACCCAGGCGGTCGGTGAAGGCCGTGAATCCATTGCCCAGGCCTGTGGCATTCCGATGGATCAGCTGCGTCTGATCGGCAACCCGGTCGGCGGATCCTTCGGTTATTCCGTTACCGCGAACACGTATGCCATCACGGCTACCGCTGTTCAGAATCTGGGCGGACTGCCTGTGACTCTTTCTCTGAGCTATGAAGAGTTCATGCATATGACCGGAAAACGGTCCTCCACCTATACCAACGCCAGACTTGCCTGTGACGAGAAAGGCATGCTGACCGCAGCAGAATTCGATGTCGGCCTGGATCACGGCGCCTACGCCGGCATGGCCAGCAAGATCTTCAACAACCTGATTTCGGTTCCGTTCCATGGTTACAGCATTCCGAACGTCAAGGGCCTGGCCCGCGGCGGCGTTTCCAACCATGCGTTCAATGCCGCTTACCGCGGATTCGGCGCGCCGCAGGTTTACACCTTCTCCGAAGCGCTTATGGATATGCTGGCTGAGAAGGCCGGAATCGATCCCTGGCAGTTCCGTTATCAGAACCTGGCAGGAGAGAACGACACCACCATCAACAGCCGTCCCTACAAGGCACAGCTGTACCGCGCTCTTCTGGAGAAGATCAAACCGCATTACGAGGAATTCAAAGCGGAAGCCGAAAAGGGCCGCGCGGAAGGAAAGCATATGGGCGTCGGCCTCGGCATGGGCGGATTCCTGTGCACGCTCGGCATGTGGGATCAGGCAAATGTAGCCCTCGAAGTCATGCCGGATGACATGATCGCGGTCTACAACACCTGGGAAGACATGGGCCAGGGCGCGGATATCGGAACCCTGACCGTTACCGTCAAATCCCTGGAAGAGATCGGCTTCCCGGCAGACCGTATCCGCCTGGTCATGAACGATTCCCATCGCTGCCCGGACAGCGGCGTTGCGGCCGCCAGCCGAAGCCACTTCATGAACGGTCTTGCGACCATCGAAGCGGCGAAGGAACTGATGGCAGCAATGAAGAAGGAAGACGGCACCCTGCGTACCTATCAGGAGATGGTGGATGCCGGAATTCCGACCAAGTATACCAGCCATGTGGATATGATGAACAAGGGCATCGATCCGGGACTGAACCCCAATAACGGCGAAGGCGACAAAGATACCGAATGGATGTACGGTGTCAACTGCGCACTCGTTGATGTCGATGTGGCCACCGGCAAGACCAAGGTTCTGCGCTTTGCCGCTGCGGTCGATATCGGCGTCATCGGCAACATGCTTTCGGTCGAAGGCCAGGGCTACGGCGGAATCTCTCATTCCATCGGCTTTGCGCTGAGCGAGGATTATCAGGATATCAAGAAGCATAAGAACATGGTTGCCAGCGGTATCCCGCAGATTGCCGACATCCCGGATGATATCCGTCTTGAGTTCATCGAGACTCCCAGAGACAGAGGTCCGTTCGGATCCTCCGGATGCTCCGAGGTCTTCCAGTCCTCCGGACATATGGCGGTCATCAACGCGATCAACAACGCGACCGGCTGCCGCATCTATGAACTGCCCGCGACCCCGGATAAGGTCAAGGCAGCCTGGGCGGCCAAGGAGAAAGGCGAAGAATTCAAGCCCGCCAAGTACTATCTCGGACCGGATATGGATGACATGCTGGAAGAGATCGCCGGCAAACCGCTTTAATGAATGAATCAGACCCGATGAGATGACACTGGGCTGCCGTATGATCTTCGTGCGGCAGCCCGTTTTCTCTTTAAGCGGAAAGGGAAAACACAATCAGGCCGCAATACCATAAACTGCGGCGGTGAGGATGAATATGAGTGAGAGACTGGAATTATCGGAAATAGGCGCATATGTGAGCCGGTGCATCCACGATGACGCGGCGCCCTGCTCCTGTGCCTGCCCGTACGGGCTGGACGTGCGTTCACTGATGAAAAAACTGGCGAAAGGCCGGATGACCTCTGCCTATAAGGAATTCAGGACGGCTGTGGTCTTTCCGTCCATTGCGGCGGCCCTGTGCGATCATCCCTGCGAGAAAAAATGTCAGCGGCTGAGAATCGGAGATGAGAGCATTGCGGTCGGCGGTCTGGAGAAGGCGATTCTTTCCCTGGCAAAACCGCAGGCGCCCGACGTATTCCAGATCCCCGAAAAAGAAGAAAGGATCGCCGTGATCGGCGCGGGCCCGGCCGGACTGTCTCTGGCGCTGAACATGGCCCAGAAAAAGTATCCGGTCACGGTATTTGAACAGAAAGACCGGTGGGGCGGAAGCCTGACCGATCACCCGGATTTTGCCGTATTTGAAGAAGATATCCGTTTTCAGACAGCGCAGGAGAAGATCGAATACCGTTTTGGAACAAAGATCACCTCGCTGGAGGAAGTGAAAGAATATGCCGCTGTTTTTATCGCCACCGGTAAAGGCGGCAGCGATTTCGGGCTGTCCGCCGGCTGGGATCCGAACTGGTACACGACCGAACTTCCGGGCGTGTTCATGGGAGGAGAGTGCTGCGGCACCTCAATTACCGAGGGAATCGCTGCAGCGAAGCATGCTGCCCGCTATATGGAATGCGTAATTCAGACAGGCCGTGTGATTCCCGACGAAAAAAGGATCTGCGGTGATGAGGTATCACTGGTACCGAAGGGGGCAGAAAAGGCGGAACAGGTCCTTCCGGCGGATCCGGAGAACGGGTATACCAAAGAGGAAGTCAAACAGGAAGCCGGACGGTGCTTCCTGTGCAACTGCGACCGCTGCATGAAGGGCTGCGAGCTCATGAATAAATACGGCAAGCCCCCGCTTCAGGCAGGCAATGAGGTCGTTATGGATATGGGCGCGCATTTCCTGGCCTCCCGGACGATGACCCGGCAGAGCTACTCCTGCAACCAGTGCGGCTGGTGTGAAAGCGTCTGCCCCGAAAAGATCGGGATGGGGAAAATCTTCCATACGTCCCGGACGGAACGGGTCGTCAAAGGCATCCAGCCGGAAGCTTTTCATGACCACTGGCTGCGGGAACTGGACTTTGTATCCGGAGAGGCTTTCTATGCAAGCCTCCCTGCGGATGGGGAAAAGTATGAATATGTATTTTTCCCCGGATGTCAGGCCGGCGCCTCTCTTCCGGATCAGGTCATCGCGGCCGGAAACTGGTTGAGAGAGAATTACAATGCCGGGATCCTGCTTGGCTGCTGCGGCGCCAGCGCCTGGTGGGCCGGCGTACAGGAACGCTGGGAAAAGAACGCCGAACAGCTTCAGAATATGTGGGAAAAGATGGGCCGGCCGGTATTTGTACTGGCATGCGCTACCTGCGCCGACATGCTGGATCGTTTTCTGCCGGAGATCCCGAAAGTGTCGATTTATAAGCTTCTCGCAGAGAAAGGCGTTCCTTCAAAGCAGCTGTTCTCTGAGGCGGCCCTGTTCGACCCCTGTTCCGCCCGTAAAAACGAAGAGATGAAAACAGCGGTCCGTGAACTGGCACAGAGTTCCGGATGTACCGTTGAAGAAACAGAAGAGGAAGGCCGGTGCTGCGGATGGGGCGGCCATATGCGGACCGTCAATCCGGATCTGTACGATACGATCACGGAGAACCGGAAGAACGAAAGCGAATTGCCGTATATCGTCTACTGTTCGAACTGCCGCGATGTTTTTATCGAAAAGGAAAAGCCCTGCCGGCATATTCTCGAATTCATCTTCGGCGGGGAAGAACAGCAGTATCACCTGCAGCAGAAAAAAGAGAACCGCCTGAGGGTGAAGGAGATCTTTGAACAGGCCTATGAAGGAAAAACGGGGGAACGAATGACAAACGAGTGGGACAGTCTCCGGATCCGCGTCAGCGATGAGTTAAGAGCGGAGATGGAGCGTCAGCTGATCTCGGACGAGGATATCCGGGAGTGCATCTGGAGATCGAAGCAGGAGAATGACCGGTTTGCCGGCGAAGACGGAAGCTATCTGGCCAGCATGGCGAAAAGGGTCGTGACTTACTGGGTGGAGTACCGGGAAGAAGAGGATGGATTCGAGATCCTTTCAGCCTACTGCCACCGTATGAAGATCCTCGGCGCCTGAACCGCGCTGAAGGGAAAGGAAGATTTAAGATGAACGGATCCGAAAAAAAATGGCGGTGCGGCAAATGCGGGGCCGAGCTGGTCACCACAAAGGTCGCGTTTGAGTATATGGGTCGGACCTTTGACCATGAAGTCCCGGCCTGTCCTGTCTGCAAAAAAGTCTTTGTTTCCAAAGAGCTGGCCCAGGGAAAGATGGCTGAGGTGGAGACTCTGATGGAAGATAAATAGAAAACGGACAGGAGAACGGTGCTCTGCGCTTTGCGGCAGAACTTCTCCTGACCGCGTTTGTCCGCTGTTGAATGCAATGAAAAAGGCTGCTCCGAAACGGGGCAGCCTTTTTATGCCGTATGCTTTCGATCAGCAGGAAAGGATATATCCTCCGTCGATGACCTGTACCGTACCGGTGACCTGCGCCGCTGCGGGAGAAGCCAGATATACGGCCAGAGCGCCGATCTCAATGGGCTCGCCGAAACGGCCGAGAGGCATCTGGTTATTGATGTATTCGAACTGGTCCGCGGGAATGAAGCGGGAGAGTTCGGTGTTGGTGAATCCGGGAGCGATGGCGTTCACACGGATATTGTATTTTCCGAGCTCACAGGCCATGCAGTGGGTAAAGTGGTTTGCCGCGGCCTTGGAGCTGCTGTACGGGCTCATGGGCTGAGTCTTGTTGACGATGAACGCCGCGTTGGAGGTGATATTGACGATGGCGCCTCCCTTGCCGGCATCACGCATTTTCTTGCCGAAGACATAGGTCATGTGCACCATGCCGTTCAGGTCCGTATTCAGGACTTTATACCAGTCGCTCAGCTCTTCATCCATATCAAGCAGTTCGGAGAAGCAGGAAGTGCCGGCGTTGTTGACAAGGATATCGACATTGCCGAATTCGGCAATTACGGCTTCCGCAGCGGCCTGACAGCTCTTGATATCGGTAACATCGCAGTCAAAGCTTTTGTACTTTCCGCCGAAGGGAGCCAGCGCTTCCAGCGCTTCCGCTGCTTTTGCGCGGTCCCGGCATAAAATGGCGATATCAGCTCCGGATTCCGCCATTGCCTGGGCGATACCGAATCCGAGTCCGCGGTTTCCTCCGGTGATAACGGCGACCTGTCCGTCCAGACGGAATGCGTTTTTCATATTCTCAATAGGTTTGATCATGATGTTTGTCCTTTCTTGCATATGAGCAGTTTTCGTGCAGTGCGGGTACATCGATACCCTTTTCTCCATTGTAACATCCTGTGGAAAATAATCAATCGGTTTTAAGGATGGTCCGGTATCCGGTTTTCGAATAACGTTTATACCAGGACCGCCTTGAAGCCTCCGTCGACGGTGATGACTTCGCCGCTGATATAATCGGAAGCCGGGCTGGCCAGGAAAACCACTGTTCCCATGAGGTCCCGGATGTTGCCCCAGCTTCCGTCGGTGGACAGGGGCATCCGGTCGCAGACCTTTTCGTAGATTCCGGGATTCATTTCCCGCATCTGATCGGTAACGGGGCTGCAGAAGAAGCCCGGGGCGATGCAGTTGCAGCGGATGCCGAAGGCGCCGGTCTCGGTTGCGAAGGATTTCGTTACACCGAGAATGGCATGCTTTGCGGCGGTATACGCGCAGGAGTTGGGATCCGCGGCAAAGGAAAGGGCGGAACCGATGTTGATGATTTTACCGTATCCCTGCTTCGCCATGACCTTTGCGCAGGCACGGCTGAAGAAGTGTACGGCAGCCAGCTGAAGATCCACAACCTTTCTCCAGTCTTCATCCGAGAAATCCAGGATGGGGTCCGCGTGGGTGCGGCCTGCGTTGTTGACCAGAATATCGAGCCGGCCGTAGGCTTCCAGACATTTGTCCACACAGGCCTGGCGGTAATCCGCATCGGTAAGGTCGCCCTGAAGGAAGACGACTCTCCTGCCAAGGGATTCGATCTCTTCCTTTACACGGTCGACGTCGGGGGAATGATGGGCGATAAAAAGGTCCGCGCCGGCTTTGGCGAGGGCAACGGCATAGGCTTCGCCCAGGTCATGATTGGCGCCGGTAACAATCGCAACTTTTCCGTCGATGCGGAAAGAGTCCATGGAAAAGGACATAATGTTTTCGTTCATCATTTGAAACAGTTCCTTTCTGTTTTGATTTCACGGGGACCGGGATCCGTACAATGGAAAAAGCGGGATCAGAAACGTCTGCTTCTGATCCCGCTTTTCATCAGTCAAAAGATAATTCCGTCCGTCCGATCAGGTCGTTCTGCAGTTCCGTGGACAGTTCCACGAAGTATGCGCTGTATCCGGCGATGCGGACCAGAAGGTCTTTGTAATCCTCCGGTTTTTTCTGTGCGCAGACCATGGTTTCTTTTCCCACGATCGAGAACTGGCTCTGCATTCCGCCTTTGGCCATATAGACGTCCATCAGGTTGATCAGGCTCTCCCGGCCGGTATCGCCGGAGACGGAAGAGGGCGAGAATTTCCAGTTCAGGATGATGCCGTTGGCGATCCGGGAAAGATCGATCTTGGTGACGGAATTCGCGATCGCCGTCGGGCCGTTATGGTCGTGGCTGCAGCACTGGGTATGAACCGGTCCCATGCAGTCGGAAAGCGGTTCTCCGGCGGTACGTCCGTCCGGAGTGGCAGGGGTGCACAGGCCGTGCTGGACGTTGGCGGTAACCGAGAAGACACCCGGCATGTATTCGCCTCCGTGCGGCGTCGGGCGGTGCTCGATGTGCGCGCAGTAGGTTTCAATAGCGAATTTCGCCAGTTCGTCGGCGTAATCATCGTTGTTGCCGTACTGATGCATATGATCGCTGTTGACCAGCGCGTACAGAGCGTCATGGCCGACCCAGTTGTCATGAAGGGCCTGAAGCAGTTCTGCGCCGGTGACCTTCTTTTCGTCGAAGACCAGCTGCTTGATCACTGCGAGAGAGTCTGCGGTGGTCCCGACGCCGACGGCCTGCGGGCCGCTGTGGTTATAGATCGCGCCGCCCGCGGAAGCGTCCTTGCCCTTATCGATACAGCCGTCGATCAGGAGGGACAGGTAGGGGAGGGGTTTCAGGCGCTGATGGGCATAATCCATTTTATTGATACTGGAGATCATCAGGTCGCACTGATATTTCATCTGTTTGTCATAGGATTCCAGAACCTGGTCAAAGCTGGTCATGGTCGCGATCGAACCGGTGTCGATGGAAAGGTGCTTTCCGAGAGCGCCGCATTCGCTCCATCTCGGGCAGGCGGGACCGCAGTCCAGGCAGCGTCCGCCGTTGATGGCGAGGCCCAGGACCAGGGCCATGTTCATGGAACCGGAATCGTGCATGCCGTAGGTCTTGCCGGGAATAGCCGGCTCGACGCATCCGATGCCGACGTAGTTCCGGGCGTCTTCGAGCGGCTTGCCGTAGTTCATCAGGCCCTTGATGATCGGGGCATCGTTGAAGACCTTCGGTTCGCCGGTGCCGATCCGGATGACGTTAAAGACTTTCGTCTTGAATTCTTCGGGAGAATTCTCATGAAGACGGACGCCCATCCAGGGATTCGGAATCCGGGTGTGCGCGTGGGCATCGAGAATCATATAGCTGACGTCACTGGTGATATCGTTGCCGTTTTCGTCCACGCCGCCGACATCCAGGGCTGTCCCGCCCATGATGGTTCCGCTGGAGAAGGTGATGGCGTAGGTGTCACGGATCTTCCGGAGCTGATGCATCTTGATGAAGAAGCATTCGATGAGCTCCTGCATCTGGGCGCGGTCCAGCGTGCCGTTCTTAACGTCGTTCTCATAGAACCGGGTGAACAGCTGGTCGAAACGGCCGTAGGTGACGGAGTGGCCGTTGGATTCGATAATGATCATATTGTAGGCCAGGTGATACAGCTGAAGGGCTTCCCAGAAGTCTCTCGGAACGCCTTCGGCAACCTGATGGCAGTTGGAAGCGATCCGTTCCAGTTCGGCTTTTCGGACCGGATCTTTTTCTTCTGCGGCCATTTCTTCCGCCAGATCGCCGTAGCGGCGGATATAGGTCGTGCAGCCCTCCAGAGTGTAGAGTTCCGCAAGATAGAACTCCTGTCGTTTCACGTCTTCGGGATTGGAAGTGTCCAGCGTTTCCATGGCCGCTTCGATCTCTTTGCGGATGCCCCCGAAGCCTTCCCGGAAAAGCCGTTCATAGTTTGCGCAGACATGGCCGACGCCGGCGTAAACAAACAGGCCGGAGCGGTTGACGCTTTTGCCCAGATGGGAAGCAGCCGCTTCGTCGGGGGAAACCTTAACGGCGGCTTCCCAGGCTTCGCCCAGTGTTTTGTTTTTCCAGAAATCCTCAATGCTCAGAATGTCGTCCCGGACATCGTCGCTGATAATGTAACGGTCATTCGTACGTTCCGCCATGCAGCCGCTGCGGAATTCATTGCAGACCCAGTCCATGGAGAACTCCGGATAGATCGGGGCGCTGTTGGGTTCGGCGGCCAGTTCGCCGACGATGAGTTCCTGCGGCCAGATGTGAATCGGCACCTGGGTGTAAATGTCGCGCAGAATCAGGCCCCATTTTATGTTAGCGGGGTACATGTCGTATTTTTTATAGCCTTCGGTAACGATCAGCGCGCGGCTGGAGTCCGCGGTGGAGTCACGGTCCTTGGTCCACTTCAGCAGGAAGTTGACCCGGGGAAACGGAGAGGGGTCTTCGGTCAGGCCGGAGACGCCGACGCCCCATTCCTTATCAAAGGGTTCTATGGCCTGGGGAGCGGTTGATTTTTCAGACATAACGGACCTCCTTTAAGTAATTTATTTTATAATATTCCGTCATTTTCAGTATGTATAAGAGATATAGATTCAATCCCACTTTTACTATATCACAGCATAACGGTTGCGTGTAGCAAGCGGCAGGTTTCGGTATTCACAGATCGTTGAAACAGGCTTATTTCCCGGCGGTTTTCTGCCGGTTGTTCCGGGCGTCTTTTTTACCGGTAAGCGCTTTCCAGAGCAGCTCCGACGGCGCGGTGAGATCCCCGTTCTTTTTACGGATGGCGTAAATGTGCCAGCCGAAGTCCGGGTCCTCGATCCGGACCGCTGTCAGGCCCGGAGGATTCAGCCGGTCAAAAAGGGCCTGGGTGGAAATGCCATAGGTCCCTTCCTGCGTCGCCAGATAATACACCAGAAGAATGTTGTCCGCAAAGGTGTGAATATCCGGCTCGAATCCGTGCTTTTTGCAGATGGACTGAAGGCAGGAGAACGTTCTCACGCCGGTCTGCATGACCACAAGGGGAAGCCCTTTGAGATCCTCGATGGAGAGCGACGGACGGGAAGCGAAGGGATCGCTGCTGTTGACCAGCAGGACATAGTCGGTGGAGAAAATCCGGGCGGAAGAAAACCGGCCTTCCGGAAGCGGCCCGACGGTCAGGGCAATTTCGCACTCGTCGCTGAGAACCGCGTCGTCGGCATCCAGGTCGGTGCATTCCGTAGTCTGTACCCGGATTTCCGGATAAGTCTCATGAAATTCTTTCAGAATCGTGCCGCCGTATTCTTCAATGGTTCCGTGGGAGGCGTAAAACGGCACGACGGCTTCGCCCAGCTTGTCGGAATTGAAATAGGTTTCGCATTCCGCGGCGATGGCCAGTATTTTTTTTGCTTTCGGCAGAAGAAATTCGGCGTGAGGGGTCAGGGCGATGCCCATGGGGGAACGGATGAACAGCTTGCACCCCAGTTCTTCCTCCAGCCGCATCATGGACATGCTCATTCCCTGAGGGGAGATAAAACATAAGCTGGCAGCCTGGGAGAAACTCTTGCAGCGGCAGATTTCAACAAAATATTTAAGCTGACGGATTTCCATGGAGGCCTCCTCGAAGAGAAACTGCTATATTAAGTATAAAATACGTTCTAATCTTTCATTATCACAGATTGTGATGCATGTCAAGTGCTGCTGAATAATGAAATTGCTGTAAATTTGTGTGATGTATAAAATCGATTGTTTCTTCCGGAATCCGGCGAATGGGTCCATAATCAGAAGAGAGGAAACAATCATCGGTCGAGCTACCGGATCATGGGAGGCAGCACTCATGTATTATAACGAAAAGAACGAACCCTGCGCCTTGATTACCAATATTCAGGGATATACGATTCATGACGGTCCCGGCATCCGTACGGAGATCTTTTTCAAGGGCTGTACCCTTTCCTGCCCCTGGTGCAGCAATCCGGAGGGAATCGCCTTCGGACAGCAGCTCGGCGTTTATCCGGCGAAATGCATTGAGAAGGATAAATGCGGCTTCTGCGTCAACAGCTGTCCTGCCGGGGGAAGTCCCATTCAGTTTGATGAAGACGGTGTTCTGAAGGCGATTGTCATGACGGACGCCTGCAAAGACTGCCTGAAATGCGCGGACAGCTGTCCCGCGTCGGCCATCAAGATCTGGGGTGAAAAGAAAACGGTGCCCGAGCTGATGAAGATCATCGAAGGAGACCGGAGCTTTTATGAACGGACCGGGGGCGGCGTTACCGTATCCGGCGGAGAGGTGCTGGTCCAGTGGGATTTTGTCCGCCTTCTTCTGAAAGCCTGCCGGGAAGCCGGGATTCATACCTGTGTGGAAAGCGCGCTTTTTGTTCCGCAGGACCATGCGGACGCGGTGATGGAATATACCGACCTGCTGATCACGGATATCAAATACATTGATTCCGAAAGGCATAAAGAGGTGACAGGGGCCCCGAATGAACAGATCCTGTCCAATATTAAACATATTGCGGAATCGGGGGTTCCGATGGTGATCCGCACACCGGTGGTCCCGGGCTGGAACGACGATGATGAAAACATGCTGGGCATCGGGGAATTCGTGGAGAAGCTGGGGCCTGCCGTGCTTGCCTGGCAGCTGCTGCCCTACCGTAAAATGGGCACCGAAAAGTACGCGACCCTGAACATGGATTACCCGATGGGAGATTACGAGGCCCCGACAAGAGAAGTCTGGGAGCCGAACCTCTTAAGAATCTGCGGTATGCTCACCGAAAAGTACAATGTTCCTGCAGTGGCAGGATCCAGCCGGAAGCTACCGGAGGCCGCTTCGAAACGAAGAGGCTGAGAAGAAAATGGCGGCACGGGGACGGTTC
>CADBNG010000312.1 GCA_902795985.1 uncultured Lachnospiraceae bacterium | reverse complement strand
CCATGGATATCGACGGAGCGGAGATCACTCCAAAGAAACGGGATATCGAGCTGAAAAACGTCGGTTTTTCTTACGACAAAAAGAAGATTATCGATGGGGTAAGCCTGTGTATTCCCGAGAAAACCACAACGGCTTTTGTTGGACCGTCCGGCGGCGGGAAAACGACACTGTGCCATCTGATGGCCCGGTTCTGGGACGTTCAGGAGGGGGAAGTGCTCTTGGGAGGGAAGAACGGGAAAGACTACAGCTTCGATTCCCTGATGAAGAACTTCAGCTTTGTTTTCCAGAACGTCTATCTTTTTGAAGATACTGTTGCCAATAATATCCGCTTCGGGGAGCCGGAAGCTTCCATGGAGCGGGTCATTGAAGCAGCGAAGAAAGCAAAATGCCACGATTTCATTCTGTCTCTTCCTGACGGTTATGAGACAATCATCGGTGAAGGCGGCGCAAGTGTGTCCGGCGGGGAGAAGCAGCGCATCTCCATTACCCGAGCTATCATGAAGGATGCGCCGATCATCATTCTGGATGAAGCGACGGCAAATGTGGACCCTGAAAACGAAACGGAACTGACTGCAGCGATCGAAGCGCTGACCAAAGAAAAGACGATCATCATGATTGCTCACCGCCTGAAGACGGTGCGTCACGCAGACCAGATCTTTGTGATCGACAACGGAAGGATCGCTCAGAAAGGAACACATGATGAGCTCCTGAAGCAGGAAGGCATCTATAAGAACTTTGTGGAAGGCCGGCAGGAGGCCGCTTCGTGGAAGATCGCGGCCACGTCATAAGAGATAATCTGTTTTACTGCGAATACAGACATATGGAAAGAATCCCCAGGTTTGCCAGGGGGTTCTTTTTATACGTCTGCAGACATGTAAGCAATACTCAAGCAACCCTGCAGGATCTATTTGTTTGCTTTTTTGCAATAAACCGGACTAATCCATTGAAAGCGGCAGTTCCATTCTGTATAGTAACAATATACCGATTCGGGTTCCCCGGGAGTTTTTGGGCAGCAGGGCTGTGAACATGTTTTCGCAACGGAAAGAACTCCGGCAAACAGAGAGTATTGAGATGTCCGGTGAATGATGATATGAGTAACCTCGGTTCTTTTATAATCAACAGTATCCTGCTGGGGGTGGGCCTTGCGATGGATGCCTTTTCGGTGTCGATGGCCAATGGCCTGAACGCGCCGAAGATGTCCCGCGGCATGAGGGTCATGATCCCGCTGACTTTCGCGGCGTTTCAGTTCCTGATGCCGGTGATCGGATGGTTTTGCGTACACAGAATTGCGGAGGCCTTTTCCGCTTTCCAGAGGGCCATACCGTGGATTGCGCTGGCGCTGCTTCTGTTCATCGGCGGAAAAATGCTGATGGAAGGAATCCGCGGCGGTGGTGAAGAGCAGGCGGATATCGTCCTGAAGCCCGGCACATTACTGATCCAGGGCGTGGCGACTTCCATCGATGCCCTGTCGGTGGGCTTTACTATTGCAAAATACAATGCCGCCCAGGCACTGGCGGCAGGTCTCATCATCGGAGGGGTAACCTTTGTCATTTGTTCCTGCGGCCTTCGCATCGGCCGGAGCTTCGGTACCCGGCTTGCCGGGAAAGCGTCCGTACTGGGCGGAGTGATTCTCATCGGAATAGGCATTGAGATCTTTATTACCGGGATCATAGCCCGCTGAAACCGCAGCGGCGTTTCACGCGATCCTGCCGGTCCGTATCTGCCCCTTTTTCACATAACACTGTTAATAATGAGCAATACTGCGGCTATGACAGCCGGTACGGTAATGGTATCGTATTCGCTGGGCGAGAACAGCTCGGTCAGCGCTCCGAAAAGAGCTCCGGCAAGGGCAGAAAGAACGGCGGATCCTGCGCCGGTGTTGCGCGTGAACAGCAGCATCAGCAGTCCGCTTACAAAAGAGACCGCGAACATCGCCGTGCTTCCTTCCCAGGATTTCTTTCCGTCCGTCCATCTTGTCCTGATCTTATGCCTGCCAAACGGAATGCCGATGAGAGCCGCTGCCGCGTCTCCCGTTCCCCACATGAGGATCGAGGCGGCGCATAAGGCCGGTTCGCCGAAAACACCCCAGCAGATCATGATCAGCACGGCAACCATCAGAAAAAGCATAAGAAGGCTGCGCCGGATTTCCCCTTTCGTTTTCTCCACAAACAGATTCGGGTACCAGGACTCTTTTTCCGCGAGGGATAAAAGAGGATAGACAACGACCGCGAAAATGACGCATGTAAGCGCGGCGGCTTTCCAGTTTCCGGAGGTAAGGATCGTAAACGATACGCAGGTAAAGGCGACAATATGCAGGAGTTTCCTGAAAATGAAAGACGGGATCCTCGTCAGGAAGCGGACAGGCAGCAGGATCAGTACGCAGGGAGCGATAAAGGCTGCCAGTCTGCCGATGCATTGGAGAATGTCAACGAACAGACTGTACCGGGAAAGGAAGCCCCAATAGTTCAGAATCAGCATGGCGCCGCCAAGTACTGTCAGTACTCCGCCCGTGACCAGACCTACGGTGCGGTTTTTCACCCTGTTCGCAAACCGCGCGGAGAACAGGCTCGCCGTCGTTGCGGTTACGATGCAGATCAGCATTACATTCCATTTTTCCAGAACGATGGCCGGATGGATCAGGATATGGCTCACAGAAGCGATCAGCGCCGTGAAGGTCATGATAAAGGTGCTGGTTCCTACAGCGGTTTTGAGTTCCATCCCGAGGAAAGCTGTGAAAACGACAAGCATCATCATGCCGCCGCCTGTGCCGACAAAACCTGTTCCAAAGCCGATCGTCAGCCCGAAGAACAGGGAGATAATGACCCCTTTTAAGTCCAGCTTTTCCCCCTTTGCCGCCTGATCCTCCCGGCTGGTATCCGGCTTTGCAAGAAAACGGATACCGATGAAAAAGGTAAGAAAAAGGGTAAATCCTCCCAGCACGACATTGCCGACGATAAAAGCCACATAGCTGCCGACCGTACACATGGAAAGAATGCAGACCAGCATGATCCAGCCGCGTTTCAGGTCGATGTTTTTATGCCTTGCATAGGTATACGTTGTGACGGCGGAACCGAGGATATCCGACGCCAGGGCAATAGCCGTCGCCTGATACGCCCCGGTCTCTCCGCTGAAGGAAGGACACAGTACGATCAGGATCGGGACCATTACCGTGGCGGCGGACAGGCCTGCCAGTCCGGTCCCGACACCGGCTCCTGCGGCCGCAAGAATATACCAGAAATATTCCATATAGTATCAGCTCTCTTCTTGACACAAACCAGGATGGTCCGTACATTGTAATCAACACGTGTTGGAGATACAACCGACAGATTTTTCCGAACGGAATTTTTTCCAACATTCTGCTGCAAAGTGTTGATAAACGTGCGGAAATGAAGAGAGGAAGGTCTTATGGAAAAGAAAGAAGACCGCAGGACGGCGATGACCAGGCGCATGCTGAAAGACGCGCTGACGGAGATGCTGAAAGAAAAAAACATTTATCACATTTCCATCCGGGAGCTTTGTGAAAGAGCGGACGTCAACCGCACCACTTTTTATAAGTATTATGGAAGCCCGTTCGATCTTCTGGCGGATATGGAGAAAGATATTCTCGTTTTTCTCGCCGGCGTGATCCGGGATCATGAAACAGATACCATAAAGGCCATAGAGACAGCCTGCGGTTATCTGGAAGACAATCTGGAATTCGCAAGACTGATATTCAATAATAATGTGGATCCGGCATTTCCGCAGAAAGTTTTTTCCATGGAAGCGGTTAAGGAGGCCTTGATAAAAAAGCAGAGTGACCGTTATGATAAAAATGAACAGGAGTATTTGTACAACTACATGACGTATGGAGCTTACCGGGTCGTATATGTCTGGCTGAACAAGGAGAACCGGGAAACTCCTCATGAGATCGCGGAGATATTGGCAAGAATCCTTTTGTACTGACGATAGCGGAAGCCGACCGAAAGCGTTCCCTTTTCTTAAAAAAGGCAGAATCTGATGGCGGCGCTGGATTTCCGGATGCTATGGCAAAAGTGATCTGCAAAGCTTTCAAAGATGAGGACAAAGCATATTATGAAGCAGAATGACAATGAACTTCCAAACGGATATCTGGAATCGATCAACCGGGGGATCCGGGCAGTCCGTTCTTTCCGGGGCGGCGTGAGCAGGGGAAACCTTCCCCGGGAAGAAGCCATTGCCCGGCTGAAAAACGAACTGGAAACCGCCGACGCGATCGTGCTCGGAGCGGGAGCAGGCCTTTCAACGGCAGCCGGTTTCATTTACAGCGGCGAACGATTTGAAAAGTATTTCGGAGATTTCGCCGGAAGGTTTGGCATCCGGGACATGTACTCCGGAGGCTTTTATCCCTTCCCGGATGCCGAAACCCGCTGGGCCTGGTGGGCGAGGCATATCTACTATAACCGCTATATCCCGGCTCCGAAGCCTGTCTATAAAAATCTCCTGTCACTGCTGCAGGGGCAGGATTATTTTGTAATCACAACGAACGTCGATCATAAGTTCCAGATGGCAGGCGTTGACAAAAGCCGGCTCTTCTACACGCAGGGAGATTACGGCCTGTTTCAGAGCGTGAACCCGAAGATCCGGAAAACCTATGACAACGAAGAGTGGGTCATGAAGGCGATGGAAGCCCAGGGATTCGTAAGAAATTCCGAAAATGTTTTCCAGCCTCCGAAGGACGGCACCCTTCTGATGCGGATTCCGACAGAGCTGATCCCAAAATGCCCGGATGACGGCTCGGATATGACCATGAATCTTCGCGCGGACGATTCATTTGTGGAGGATGAAGGCTGGAAAAGGGCATCCGCAGCCTATTCCGATTTTTTAAGAAGACATGAGAACCTGCACGTGCTTTATCTGGAGATCGGCATCGGTATGAATACGCCCGTTATCTGCAAATATCCCTTCTGGCAGATGACGAATGACAATCCGAAGGCAGTCTATGCCTGCCTGAATTACAACGAGGCCTTCTGTCCGGCGCAGATTGAAAAACAGTCCATCTGCATCGATGGAGACAGCGCGGAAGTGATCGGACGCCTTCTGGCCGGTTGAAGGAAAAGAGGCACCCCATGACGCTGGAAGAAGCAAAAGAATTCTATTTTCAGTATGACGGCTTTTCCTTTCACATGGACAGGGAGGACCCGGTTCGATACGGCCGCTTCCGGATGCTGAATCCCGGAAAAGACATTTTGAGAGAATGGGACGGGGAACTCCTCGACGACTGTTTTAAGCGTCTCCGGACTGAACCCGGACGCGTATGGATAATGCATGGGAAGATATTAAAAATCATCCGGCGGAACAACTGCGACGCGAAGCACTATCTGAACCGGCTGCTCGATGAAATGGAGAAAATGGAGGACCTCGATTCATTCAACCGGTGTCTGATTATCGAAAACATGGCCGGAAGAAAGGAATCCCTGAATGACGGAGGGGTTTATATCTTCTGCAGGTATTCAAACCTTGCGGAGAGAATGAATGACATTACCGAACGCCTGATCAGCGCGGAATCCGCCCTTCCTGCGGATGAACGTTTTGAAAAGGCGGCGCGGCGATACAGAAGCGCGTATCGAAGGTGGAGCTCTTCTGTTTAAAAAGGACCCGGTGACGGCGGCCTGCGCTGAAACGGCTGTTTCCGGACTCAGAAACAGCGCCTGAAACAAAAAAGGAGAGAAACCAATGCCGACCTGGAATCCCTGGCATGGCTGCACGAAAATCAGTCCCGGATGTTATCACTGCTATATGTACCGGCGGGACGCGGAATTCGGGAAAGATTCGTCGGTTGTGACGAAGACCTCTTCTTTTGACCTGCCGTTAAGGAAAAACCGTCAAAAGCAGTATAAGCTGCAGCCGGAGGACGGCGTGGTGTTCACCTGCTTTACTTCCGATTTCTTTCATCCGTCCGCCGATGAATGGCGTCCGCAGACCTGGGCGATGATGAAGGAACGGCAGGATCTTTCGTTCTATTTTATTACCAAGCGCCCCCACCGGTTTTATGAAGGGCTGCCCTCCGACTGGGGGGACGGATATGAAAATGTGACGGTCTGCTGTACCTGCGAGAACCAGAGCACGGCGGATAAAAGGCTGCCGGTATTTCTTGAACTGCCGCTCCGACACAGGGAGATCATCCATGAACCGATGCTGGAGCGGATTAATATTGAAGAATATCTGGCAAAGTATCATGATAGAATCGAATGCGTTTCCGTCGGCGGCGAATCCGGAGACGACGCAAGGGAACTGGATTATGCCTGGGTGCTGGACAGCTGTCTTCAGTGCATGAAGTATGATGTGCCTTTCTCCTTTCATCAAACCGGGTATCGATTCCGCTGGAAAGGAAAGCTGTACCGGATTCCGAGAAAAGAGCAGCACATACAGGCGAAAAAGGCAAATCTGGATTATAATCCTGCGGGCTTTGCAGGGCGGGAGATTCCCGGGGATGAATAAAGCGGCACGGACGGGCGGCTGATTCCAGTGGATCAAGGGGTCAGTCCCTTTTGATCCGCGGGACTTCCCCGGGCAGCAAAAAACCGGCGCCAGAAGGCACCGGTTTTTTGCGGGTGTTACATCAGCGGAGCAATTGCTTTGGCGAGATAGCCCAGGAGCTTCATGGTAAGCTTTTCGTTCTTGATGGATTCGGCCGTCACTTCCCTGCATTTTTGAAGGGTGTCCTGGAAATCGCTTTCGATGTCCGGGATACAGCCGGTTTTATACATGTAGGTAGCGCATTCGAAGTGGTGGTACAGGCTGCGGTAATCCAGGTTGATGGTTCCGACCACGGCTTTTTTGTCATCGCTGATGAAAACCTTGGCGTGGACAAACCCGGGAGTGTATTCATAAATCTTAACGCCGGCGTCATACAGGGAGCGGTAATGCCGCTTGGCCAGGGAATAGGCCAGCTTCTTGTCCGGAATTCCGGGAAGAATCAGCTTGACGTCCACGCCTCTCTGGGCGGCAAAGCAAAGGGAGGTTTCCAGTTCCCCGTCGAGGATGAGATACGGCGTCATGATATGCACATAATTCGTAGCACGGTTCAGGATATCCATATAAACGGATTCGCCGGCTTTGTATTCGTCCAGAGGCGAGTCGCAGTAAGGCATGACGTATCCGTCGGATTCTTCGGAACCGGTTTCGGGAACGTCAAGCCAGGACGCGTAGTCCGGTTCCTTTTCCCCTACATACCACATCTGAAGGAACATCAGCGTAAAACTGGAAACCGCAGGGCCTTTTAACATGACCGCCGTATCTTTCCAGTGGCCGAACCGCTCCTTGCGGTTAATGTATTCATCCGCCAGGTTCACTCCGCCGTTGAAGGCGACCCTGCCGTCGATCACCAGAATCTTCCGGTGATCCCGGTAATTGTAGTGGGTGGAGACGACCGGCTTGATCGGAGAAAACGCCTTTGCGTGAATCCCTTCTTTTTCCAGCAGTTTCCAGTATTCCACCGGAAGCGTCGACATTTCACACATGCCGTCATACAGGACGCGGACCTCGACGCCTTCCTTTGCCTTGCGCATGAGAATTTCGAGAATGCGGCCCCACATATAGCCTTCTTCGATGATAAAGTACTCCATAAAGATGTACTTTTCGGCCTTTTCCAGTTCTTCCAGCATGGCTTCGAATTTGTTTTCACCAAGCGGGAAGTAGGTGACCTTTGTCCGGTCGTATAAAGGGAAACAGCCGCTCCGGCTGAGATAATGGCTGAGATCGTCGGTGCCGGATCCGTCGTTTTCGACTTCGTCGATCACGTTCCGGGGCTGTTCCAGCAGCCCGGCAGTCATTTCGATCTGCTTTTTCACCAGGGTTGTTTCCATCCGGTGCCCGATGTTGTTCTGGGATAAAAAGAGCAGGATCGCTCCGGGTACGGGAACCAGCGCGATGATCAGCATCCAGGTCAGTTTGGCGGAGGAGTCCATGCGGTTATTGAACAGATAAACGATCATCACAAAGGTGAAGACCCACTGCAGGCTCAGAAGGATGGGAAGATGTTCGGTAAACCACAGATATAAGCTGATCAGAAAAAGAACTTCGACGATCACCAGAATGAGGATTATGAAAAAACGGCTGAAGATAAACCCCAGCAGGCCTTTTCTGGGCGGCTTGGCCAGCCTTGTTATTTTATCATCATTGTCCATTGTTTAGCCTCCTGTCTGTCCGGAGAGAGATTTGTAAAACGGCAGTTATTATGATGAATGTAATTTATCATTATTTGAGCGGAATGGCAAGAAACGGGAGGACGCTGTCCAGAGTGGGATTTCCTGAATATATAAAAATGTTTTAGAGGCAAAGAATGATTGGCAAACCGGACGATCAAAGGGGCCGTGCGTTCCCGGCGTCAGGCGTCGTCCCGCTCAGCCCTTCACTCGTACTGGCAGTGGCCGTTCCGCTGTATTGGCAAGTCGCTCTATGTCTTCGTCCCTCAGCCAGAGCGACTAGGGACGTACTCGCGCGGTCTTCACGCTCCTTT
>CADBNG010000311.1 GCA_902795985.1 uncultured Lachnospiraceae bacterium | reverse complement strand
TCACGGGTCAGTTCGTCGAATTTCGCCCGGGTCAGGTTCATGTCAAAGTGCTTCGGGCCTTCGTTCGTCGCGGTGATGAACGGCAGGTTGATGTTCGTGGTGGTCGCGGAGGAAAGCTCTTTCTTGGCTTTCTCGGCAGCCTCACGGATCCGCTGCATGGCCATCTTGTCGCCGGAAAGGTCCACGCCTTCGGCCTTCTTAAATTCACTGATCATATAATCCACGATCTTCTGGTCGAAGTCGTCGCCGCCCAGACGGTTGTTGCCGCTCGTGGCCAGAACTTCGATAACGCCGTCGCCGATCTCGATGATGGAGACATCGAACGTGCCGCCGCCGAGGTCATAGACCATGATCTTCTGTTCGCTTTCGTTATCCAGGCCGTAAGCCAGCGCCGCCGCTGTCGGCTCGTTGATGATTCTCTTGACGTCCAGGCCCGCGATACGGCCCGCGTCCTTGGTCGCCTGACGCTGCGCGTCATTGAAATAAGCCGGTACGGTGATAACCGCTTCCGTCACCTTCTCGCCCAGATGGTTCTCGGCGTCGGCTTTCAGCTTCTGCAGGATCATCGCGGAGATTTCCTGCGGGGTATATTTCTTTCCGTCGATATCGACTCTGTGGTCGGTGCCCATCTCTCTCTTAATGGACGAAATGGTCCGCTCGGAGTTCGTGACGGCCTGACGTTTCGCGGGATCGCCCACGAGACGCTCTCCGGTCTTGGAAAAGGCGACGACCGACGGGGTCGTTCTGCTGCCTTCAGCATTCGCGATAACGGTGGGTTTGCCGCCTTCCATAACGGCGACACAGCTGTTGGTGGTTCCTAAATCGATACCTATGATCTTGCTCATTGTATGTTTCCTCCTGTATGGATATTTGACTTATATTTGATCGTGCTTTGCACTGTTGTAGCTGCAGGTTAAATGTTCTGCCCTGTTTCATTCTGTAGACGAAACTTCCGGGATGTCTCAGTTGGCCACTTTAACCATCGAATACCTCAACACCTGGTCTTTGTACATATAGCCCTTCTGGAACTCTTCAGCCACGATGTTTTCTCCGAAGGCTTCGTCATCGATGTGCATGACCGCGTTGTGCAGGTTCGGATCGAATTCCTTTCCCACCGCCTCGATGGGGGTTACCCCGAGGGCCTCCAGCGTGGTGGCCAGCTGCTTGTATACTTTGTCCATTCCTTCTGCGAAGGGATCGGAAAGATCGGCGTTCTCGAGGCCTCTTTCGAAATTATCGAGAACCGGGAGGATCTTCTCCAGCACGTCCCGCGCTCCGATGGTGTAATTCTGCAGCTTTTCCTTTTCCGTCCGTTTCCGGAAGTTTTCGAATTCGGCCAGCTGGCGGGCGACCTTATCGGTCAGCTCCTCGATTTTTTCGTCCTTTTTGTCCTTTTTCGGGGGTTTCGCCTGTTTCTGCCAGAAACGTTTGCCCTTTCCGGGATCCTGCGGCTCCTCTGCCGCTTCTTCTCCGGATTCCGCAGCGGTTTCTTCCTCCGCTTCCGCTGCTGTTTCCTCCGCTGCTGCTTCTGTTTCTTCTTCGGCCGGGGCTTCCGCAGTTTCTTCCGCTTCCGCCGCTTCTTCCGGCTGCTCTACCGGTTCTTCCTCCGGTCTGATGTTTTTATCCTCCGGCATGTTCTATAACCGCCTTTCCTTTTTGGTAAGGGGACTGGTTTTGACCTGTTTCCCTTCCTATTCCTCATCCGGCACATCGGCAGTGACGATTTCTTCATCACCCGGTCCCGGTTTCTTTTTCTCAAATGCTGAATCCAGCTGCCGCTTGAGCATCTTCAGGTTATCAACGACCTTCGCGTAATCCATCCGCTTCGGACCGACAATGCCGATCGTGCCGCGCATCCCGTTGCCGAGATTGTAATTGGCCGTTACCAGCGAACAGTCCCTCATGGTCCGGATCGAGGTCTCCTGGCCGATATAGACCTGGATGCCCGTGTTTTCTTCCTCTCCGTCTTCCGGCACTTCGCTGAGCATCTGAGCCAGCTCGTCCTTGTTTTCAAAGGCGGAGATCAGCTCGCTGGCCGTTTCCGTATCGGAGAGCTCCGGATAACGGAAAATGTTGTTCGCGCCGCTGGTGTAGACCTCCCGTTCCTCTTCATCGGGACGGATCACTTCCGCAACGGCGTCGACGACGCTTCCGATCACCTGGGAGTGGATGCCGGCTTCCTGCTTCATCCGCGTGATCATCTCCAGATTGATCTCACCGATGGCCTTTCCGCAAAGGGCGCTGTTCAGGAGCAGGTTCAGCTTTAAAATATGTTCCTCGTCGATCGGCTCGTCCAGATCAATCAGGCGGTTCCGCATCAGGTTTCCTTCCGCCACGATGACCGCCAGGATCTGCTCTTCGCTGACCTTCGAAAGCTGGATGAACTTCAGCGCGTTGCGGTGCATCGTCGGACCGGTGATCATGGACGCGTACTGGGTATTGCTCGCCAGGATTTTAACCACCTGCTTGAGCATTTTTTCCAGCCGGTCGGTCCGGCCGATCAGGGATTCCTGGATGTCAAAGACTTCCCGGTCCTTCTCTTTGATCAGCTCGTCCACATAAAGCCGGTAGCCCAGGTCCGACGGGATTCTCCCGGCGGAAGTATGCGGCTGAAGGATATAGCCCATCTCTTCCAGGTCCGCCATCTCGTTGCGGATCGTTGCCGAGCTCAGGTTCAGATCCGTGTACTTCGAAATGGTCCGGGAGCCGACGGGTTCACCCGTTTCCATATACGTCTTGATTATGGCCTTCAGTATTTTCTGTTTACGTTCATCAAGATCCATACCGCATTCCCTTTCCGGTTGTTAGCACTCAGCTCGTTGGAGTGCTAATATCCACATCGATAATGTACCACCCTCTTTTCTTTTTGTCAACAATAAATATAAATGTCCCGGCGGCAGTGTCTCTGCCGCATTTTCCGCCGCCTTATTAATTCCTTTCATGAGTCCTATGAAATACTTTCGGCACGGCAGATCCTCACAGAATCCGGGCTCTATGGTAAAATAATTAATAATTATTCCTTTAAATAAATACAAAAACAACGGAGGAGACCATGGCGATTAAACGACTGAATATCAAGATCAACGGGGTTGACCGGTTCGTCGAATTTGACCCCGCAAACGATACCCTCTCCACCGTGCTTCGCCGGTACGGGCTGACCGGCGTAAAAGTCGGCTGCGGCAAGGGCGTCTGCGGATCCTGCTCGGTCATCCTGAACGGCAAAGTCATCCGTTCCTGCACCAGAAAAATGAATTCCGTGGAGGAATTCAGCGAAGTCACCACGATCGAAGGGATCGGCACCCCGAACCACCTGCACCCGATCCAGGAAGCCTGGATTGCCTGCGGCGGCGCCCAGTGCGGCTTCTGCACCCCCGGATTCATTGTGTCCGCTTACCAGCTTCTGAAGGAAAAGCCCGACGTGACTCGGGAAGAAGCCCGCGACTGGTATACCCGACACCGCAACATCTGCCGCTGCACCGGCTATAAGCAGCTGATCGACGCGACGATGGCTGCCGCGAAAGTTCTTCGCGGAGAAGCCACGGCGAAAAGCCTTTATACCGACGTGGAAAAAGCCGACGGCAGCATCTACAACACCCATTATCCCCGGCCCACCGGTGTGGCGAAAGTCACCGGCCTGCTGGACTTCGGCGACGATGTCGGCCTTAAAATGCCGCCGGGCACCCTTCAGGTCGCTCTGGTGCAGCCCCGGAAATATTCCCATGCGAAGATCCTCGGAATCGATTACTCCGAGGCGGAAAAAATGCCCGGTGTGGTGAAGGTCATTACGGCAAAGGATATTAAAGGCACCAATAATATCGGCGCGCCGATCCGCCATCCCTACACCCTGACGGACGGCATCGACATGCCGATCCTGAATTACGATAAGATCTATAACTACGGCGACGTCGTTGCCATGGTTGCCGCGGACACGATGGATCATGCCCGGGAAGCCGCCAGGGCCGTAAAGGTGGATCTGGAACCGCTTCCGGAATACAACAACCTGCTGGACGCGGTAAAGCCGGACGCCTGTCAGATTCATGAAGGCGTGCCCAACACCTACCTGTTCCAGCCCCTGTATAAAGGCAGCCGGGACCCCAGGGAAATCCTGAAAGAATCCGAGTATGTCGTGGAATGCAGCACCTACACGACCCGGGAACCGCATCTGCCGATTGAAGGCGACGTAGCCCAGGCTTATTACGATGAAGACGGTCTGCTGACGGTCCAGTGCAAATCCCAGTATCTGTACTCCACCTTCGCGGTGGCGATCGCCGTCGGCATCTCCCCGGACAAATACCGCTGCGTCTTAAATCCTGTAGGCGGCAGCTTCGGCTTCTCCGTATCTCCCCGTTCCTTCGCCCTCGCGGCGCTGGCCTGCGTGGCAACCGGTCAGCCGATCAACCTGTCCTATACTTATGAAGAATTCATACACCACAGCGGCAAACGCTGCCCGTCCTTTATCAATACCCGTCTGGGCTGCGACAAAGACGGAAAAATCACCGCTCTCGAATATGACGTCGGACTGGACAAAGGCGCGTATCATGACGATTCGCCCTCCATCGCCGAACGCTTTGCCCGTTTTCTGGGC